>JBOFFO010000500.1:0-2666 GCA_051648665.1 Beijerinckiaceae bacterium
ATATTCTCGGTGACCGCACCGGCGACGGGCTTTCCGACTTTGTTTTCACGGTTGCTGTTCCTGCGCTGATTATCAAAACACTCACCGGCGCGGCCCTCCCTGCTGCGCAACCCTGGGGTTATTGGCTGGCCTATTTCACCGGCACGGCGCTGGTGTGGGCGATGGGCATGCTGATCGCCCGAAAATTTTTCAAGACATCGCATCTCGACAGCGTGATTGCGGGATTCACTGCCGCACAGGCCAACACCGTGCTGGTCGGCATTCCCATCATTCTCGAAGCCTTCGGCGAAGAAGGCGCGGTGCCGCTGTTCCTGCTCATTGCGATTCATTTGCCGATCATGGTGACTGTCGCGACGCTGCTGATTGACGGGCGCACCGCCAATCTTCTGGGTGTGCTGAAAAAGCTGACGCATAACCCCGTTGTCATCGCCATTCTCGCCGGTGGCGCGCTGAAGGTGGCGGGCATCACCCCATCCGGCCCGGTGAAAATCCTGCTTGATTCGATTGCGCAGGCCGCCGTGCCCTGCGCGCTGATTGCGATGGGCGTTGCGCTGCGCCGCTATGGCATCGCCTATGGCGTTGCGCTGCCCACGATTCTCAGCGCGCTGAAAATCATGGTGCACCCGGCGCTCGTTTATGTGCTGGCGACAAAGGTATTCTCGATGCCGCCGGTATGGGCAGGCGTCGCTGTGCTGTTTGCGTCTTGCCCGTCGGGCATCAACGCTTATCTGTTTGCCGAGCGCTATCGCAGCGGTGTGGCGCTGACCTCATCGACCATCGCCCTGTCCACGCTGCTCAGCCTGTTCAGCACCATTTTCTGGCTGTGGTGGCTCGGCGCTGGTTTGAAATAATCAATCCACGCTGGGCAGCACGGCCCGGCGCACCCGCTCCGGCGTCCAGCCTTGCTGACGCAAACTCCGCAGCGCCGTGGATTTCAGGCTTTTCGACAATTTCTGCCCCTGCGCATCCATAACCAGCGCATGGTGCCAATACAGGGGCGCGGACAATCCGAGAAGCGCCTGCAAGAGGCAGTGAATGGCGGTCGCCTGGAATAAATCCGCGCCGCGGATGACATGGGTGACACCTTGCAACGCATCATCATGCACGACGGCGAGATGATAGCTCGTGGGACTATCCTTGCGCGCCAGCACGATGTCGCCCCACATCTGCGGTGCTGCGGCAACATGGCGCGACGGCGCATCGGGCGGCGCTTCACACCAAAACAGATCATTGCCGGCGCTGTGCAAGGCCGCCGTCATGTCGAGCCGCCATGCTACCGCGTCATCCCTCGGGGACACGGCCCGGCAGGTTCCGGGATATAGCGGGGCGCCATCGGGATCACGCGGCCACGCCGCGCCAGTATTTTTCTCTTTCTCCGCCACGGCGCGCGCAATATCGCTGCGGGTGCAACGGCAGGGATAGATCAATCCTTTTTTCTGCAAGACGTTGAGGGCCGCGCGATAATCCGCGAAATGGCGCGACTGGCGGCGCACCGGTTCTTCCCAGCGCAGGCCTAGCCAGTGCAGATCATCGACAATCGCATCGACAAATTCCTCACGGCTGCGGCCCCCATCAATATCCTCAATGCGCAACAGCAATCGTCCGCCGCTGGCTTGCGCCGCCTCCGCATTCAGCCATGCGGAGCGGGCGTGACCGAGATGCAGATAGCCATTCGGTGACGGCGCGAAGCGAAAAACCGGGGCTTTGTCCATGTCCGGTCTTTACCGCGCGCGCGAAACCATGAAAATCCCGGCATGAGCATGATCATCGACACAGATGCCGATATTGCCCGCGCCGTGCGCGCACTCTCCCGCCGTTGCGCGGTGATGCGCGGCATGGTGAAGCAATCCGGCCCGATCCCGTTGCGCCGCCGCAGCGGCGGCTATGAGGGTTTGCTGGGAATCATTGTGGCGCAGCAGGTTTCTGTCGCGGCTGCCAAAGCGATCTGGAACAAATTCACCGCCATCATCGACCCGCTGACGCCGGAGAATTTTCTGGCCGCCGATGAGGCGACGCTGGCGCGCACCGGTCTTTCGCGCCCCAAGCAGCGGACGATTCGCGCCATATCCGAAGCGGTGGTCAGCGGGGCGCTGCCGCTTGATTCCCTCCATACCCATGAGGCGGAGCCGGTGCACGCGCTCCTCACCGCCGTCAAAGGCATCGGGCCATGGACGGCTGATATCTACGCCATGTTCTGCCTTGGGCATGGCGACGCCTTTGCGCCGGGTGATCTCGCCCTGCAGGAGGCGGCGCGCATCGCCTATGATCTGGATGAACGGCCCTCGCCGCTCGAGCTGGAGGCGATTGCCGAGGCGTGGCGGCCGCACCGCGCTGTCGCCGCGCGCATTCTCTGGGCCTATTACGCCGTCGCGAAAAGCCGCGAAGGCATGATCGGCAATAGCGGCGCGCCAAAAAGCAAACGCTGACGGTCAGGTTTTTTTCTGCGCCAGCGTCGTCATGGTCACGCCGGCGACAATGACCAGCACGCCGGCCAATGTCACAATGCCATAACGTTCCCCCAGCACCACGATGCTGGTGATCAGGCCGACCGCCGCCGCGACATAGCCGATCTGGCTCAGATAAACCGGCCCGCCCACCGCCTGAAGCTGGAAAAAGAAGGTGAACATCAGCACTGACGCCGTAACCTGCGCAAGCGCGAGGCCCGG
>JBOFFO010000501.1:0-2847 GCA_051648665.1 Beijerinckiaceae bacterium
GCCAAAATTCAGGTTGAATCCGTAGCAACGCTCGGCGACGCCCTGCCGGTTGAAGTGTCGCTGGTCCTCGATACCACCGCATCCATGTTTGCCACCGATGGCCGCTCGCAGACGCGCTTCACGCTCCTGCGCAATGCTGCCAAGAACTTCACCCACAAGCTGTTTGATGCCGCGCAAGCGACCAATCAGAACTTCATCCGTGTCGCCATCGTGCCATGGGCGACCACGGTCAACATCAAGGGCGAAGCGCCGCTGGCTTTTGATTTCAGCGGCGCGGCGACCGTATCCAACATTCCTGATCGTGGTTCGCGCGCAGCTGTCACGAGTCCCATTGATCGCACACCCAACATGGGCAGCAAGGTCAAGAATTCCGACTTCGCACCGGTTGGCTGGCGCGGCTGCATCGAAGGCACCAGTGAAAAAATCAACGACTACAGCACCGTCGACATCGGCAACAAGAAATGGGACGCGCTGTGGGTGCAGCCCCGCCCGTTGCACGACACAAGTTATCAGGAAGGTCCGATGCGGCCGATCACGCCGGCCTGCTATGACAGCTGCACCTCACCGCCCGGGCCGCCACCGACCGGCACGCAAGGCTTCCTTGATCAGTTGCGGCGCGCCATCCCTCAGGTGAATCCCGCGATCGTTACGGGACAGGCCGATGCAAAAATCAGCCAGGTTCAGTGCGCGCGCGTCTGTCCGCCACCGACAACCGCACCCGATTGCACTGGCCAGACAACGAAAACGGCGACCTCATGCTGGCAATGGTATAATTATGGCCGGCACAACACATTTTTTGCAAAAGACACCATGTGCGTCGATGCCTGGGGCTGCATGGCGGCAGGCTCGGTCGTGCCACGCAAACAAATCGCCTGCGTTTCCGACCCGAATGAATATCAATTCCTGGGCAGCACATGGGACAAGTGGTGTCCGTCCGTGCCGCAAACAGACTGGTCGAAATTCGACGCAATTTCCGGACCCAACATGAATTGCCCGGCGCCCATGCTAGGCCTCTCCGGCAACCGGCGTCAGGTCATCGCAGCGCTTGACCGCCTGTCGCCCGTCCCCGGTGGAACGCACGCCGATGTCGGACTGCGCTGGGGCCTGCGTTCGCTCGCGCCCACCGATGGCTGGAGTGATTTTTTCAAGCTCCCGACACCGCCCGGCGCATTCAAGACCGGCGCTTCAAAGGTCATGCTGCTGATCACGGATGGCGAGAATACCAGGGCTGTCGATTATCCCGGCTACTGGGGTTGCGGCAGCAACGATCCCGCAGACACCAGCGTCGAAAATCCGGGCTGCGAAGCCAATAAATCCGGCAAGAACCCGACAAAGGCCGAACTCGACACGCATATGCTGAAATGGTGCGAAAGCATCCGCGTCACCCACGGCATCCGGCTGGTGACGATTGCGGTCAACATCACCAACATGGCCGCCGTCGATCTGCTCAAGCAATGCGCCGGCGGTTCAAAGGACGCCTACTCCGTTGACGCTGCCGATCTTGATAAATTGCTCGGCGAAATCGCGGAAGGTTCGATCCTGAATCTGCGCCTGAAGTCATGACGGTCCGGGCGCAATGCGCCCGGATTGACCTGCGCTTGGCAGTCCATTTTCCGGCAAGCCCGTTTACCCTTGATTGACCATAACGGCCAATTCGCGAAATTTACAGTCAAATTGCAGCTTATTTTCACAATCCTTTACAAGAATTAACCGGCCTGAAACTGCACCATTAAGCGCTGCTTTTACGGTTCATGCCTAGAGTGGTGCACTTGAGCCTGAATGGTGCAACCATGCCCTACGCGACCCATATTCTGAAAAAAGCCCGTCAGTTCCATGACGATAAAAGCGGCGCGACTGCCGTGATCTTTGGCGTGGCCGCAACCATGCTGGTCACTGTCATGGGTGCGGCCATCGACACCGCCCGGATGATCCAGGCGAAAAACAAGATTCAGTCATCGGCCGACACCGCCGTCCTGATGGCGAAGAAAACCGAAACGCAGCTGCGCACCACCATGTCGGAAAGTGCGGCAAAAACGCAGGCGACCGCCCGCGCCAAGGAATTCTTTGAAGCCAGCATCGGTGATGCAAAGACCTATTTCGAAGGCCACAAGGTCAATTTCGATCTGAAATTCGGTATGGCCAACGACGCCACGCTGAATGTCGATGGCGACTACAAGTTCATCGTCGGCAATTTCGTTGGCCTGCAGAAGCAGAAGCTCGTCGCCAAGGCGGTGGCGCAGTTCAAGGAACCGGACGATGTCGAGGTCGTGCTCGCGCTCGACATGACCGGCTCGATGTTCGAGAAAGATGGCCGCCCGACGACGCGCTTTACCCTGCTGCGCAACGCGTCGAAAACCTTCACGCACATGCTTTTCGATGCCTCGAAAGATGTCGGCAAGGATTATATCCGCGTCGGTGTTGTCCCATGGGGTACGACCGTCAACATCCTTTCGGAGGCGCCGGCCGCGCCTGACTTCAACGGCGCGAACACCGTCACATCCATGCCCGATGCCGGCTCGCGCACGCTCGTGGCGTCGCCGCTGAGCCGTGCGTCCGACATCAATGTTGATAATGCCGACTATGCGCCGGTGAACTGGCGCGGTTGCATCATTGGCCTGACCGAACCGATGGGCACCTATAACGACAACAAGCACACCGCGCCGTTCAAGCCGATGATCACGCCGCGGACCAATTTGCCGACCGTGAACATCAAAATCCGGAATGCGTGCGATACGGAGACCTATGCGCGCCGCTCCTTCAACGCCGGCAGCTATGGCAACACCAACGTCTATCTGAAGAATGCGCAGCAGACGACGGCGATGACGTCGAGTTCCAGCACCTGCCAGT
>JBOFFO010000502.1:0-1514 GCA_051648665.1 Beijerinckiaceae bacterium
TGTCCCTCGGCCGGAGGATTTTTTCGTCTGCGGAATGCGGCAATGCCCAGCGATTAATCACATAACTTCGCAGTTGTTTTCGCCTGCGCCTGCGCTATCGTCGGCCCGTTCTCTAACCCCACACGGATTTCTACCGATGATTCGCAAGATCGCGCTCGTTCTCGCTCTCGCCGTTGCTGCCGCCGCCACGCTGCCGGCGCTGACCGCCGAAGCTGGTTCGTACAATGGCAAATCGTGCTCGAACCGCACCAGCGGCGACATGAAGAAGGGCTACAGCTGCTAAGCAGCGGCTTCATCCATCCTGAAAACAAAGGGGCCGCACGCGGCCCTTTGCCATTTCTGGCGCAGGGTTCACCGCTGCGGGGCCGGATTGCGCTGACCAAGGCTACGGGCAGCCCAGCGGTGAGTGCCCGCAGCGCCACATTGCGCATTTGTCATGATTCCGGTGCTTGCGGCGGACGCGGCGCGCGCCATCTAGGGAGGCATGAGCGTTGCCCTGCCCGTCATGCCTGCGTCCGTTCCTGCGCCGCTCGCCCCGCCGCGGCGGGTGCTGCTGCTCGCCAACGCGAAAAGCCGCAGCGGCGATCGGACTGATCTCGTGATCGATGCGCTGACGGGTGCAGGGCTTTTTGTCACGCGCATCGAGCCGCAGCGGCGCAGCGATATTACCGGTTATATCAAGGCGCATGCGCATGAGGCTGATGCCATCATCGCGGCGGGTGGCGATGGCACCATGAATGCGGTGATCGACGGCGTCATCGCCACCGGCCTGCCGCTCGGCGTCATGCCGATGGGCACGGCGAATGATCTGGCGCGCACGCTCGGCCTGCCGCTTGATGATCTCGATGCGTGTGCACGGGTGATCGCGACGGGACGGCGGCGGGCGATTGATGTGGGCGTGGTCAATGGCGAAACCTTTTTCAATGTCGCCAGCGTCGGTCTGTCGGCGGAGCTGGCGCAGCGCATGACGCCGGAGCGCAAGAAGCGCTTCGGGAAGCTGGCCTATGCCATCACGGCCTTTCATGTGCTGCTGACGGCGCGACCGTTCCGCGCCACGATCCGCACGCGGGAGGGCGAGCAGACCGTCAAGACCATGCAGATCGCGATTGGCAATGGTCTCTATTACGGCGGCGGCAACGCCGTGCAGGAGGCGGCGACGATCGATGACGGCCATCTCGATCTCTACAGCCTGGAAGTTTCGGATGTGTGGAAGCTCGCGCTGATGGCGCGGTCCTTTCGGGCCGGCAAGCACGGGATGTGGAGCGAGGTCCGCACGGATAAATGCATCGATTATGAAATCATCACCCGCAAGCCGATGCCAGTAAATGCCGATGGCGAAATTCTGACGCAAACGCCGGCGAAATTTTCCATCCGCCAGCAGGCGCTCAGCGTGTTCGTGCAGGGCGGAACCTAAACGATCTCCGCCGGTGCGAGTGGACATGCTGCGCCATCGCCCATCTCGATCTGCACCGTCGGGTGGTGAATGCCGAAGCGCGATTCCAGATTTTTTTGCA
>JBOFFO010000503.1:0-4294 GCA_051648665.1 Beijerinckiaceae bacterium
CTTTATGCCGCTCGTCTTTGCGGATGCGGCTGAACAGTTTCGCCAGATCGTCAGGCATGCCTTCAATCGTCTGCACGAAATGGCGGCCATTGAAAAACAGCATGCCGGTGATATTGGCCGCTGCATTGGCCTGGCTGGAATAGCTGGCGAGCTGGCGAATTTCGCGTTCGACCATCGGCTGCGCCGCTATCGAATAGTAAGTCAGCCGCTGCACCGTCTCCGCCCCCGTCTCCTGCTATCACGCGATTGTCATTTTGCCTCCCGCAGCGGGGATTCGCAACATGCCAAAAGAACGCAACGTCAGGCGCGCGATGCCCGGAACGGATCGGCGGCGATCTCCGCAATCGCCGCGTCATACTCCTGCTTCATCCGCGCACACAGCGCCGCCACGGTCGGAATATCGTTCACAGCGCCAACGCCCTGCCCCGCTGACCAGACCGTTTTCCACGCCTTTGCCTCGTTATTCATGTCCATCTTGCCGTGCGGTGGCAGATTGTCCGGATCAAGCCCGGCCTTGACGATGCTGGGCCGCATGAAATTCGCATTCACGCCGGAAATATTCGGCGTGTAGAGAATATCCCCGGCGCGTGCCCCGACGATCATGTCCTTGTAGGCCTGCTCCACCATCGCTTCCTGCGTGGCAATGAAGCGTGTGCCGAGATAAGCCAGATCAGCGCCCATCATCCGCGCAGCCGCAATGTGCGCGCCTGTGCTCATGGCGCCGGAGAGGATCAGCGCACCCGAATAAAATGAGCGGATTTCATGTAACAGCGCGAAAGGCGAGGTCACGCCCGCATGCCCGCCCGCGCCGGCGCACACGGCGATAATGCCATCGACACCCGCCTCCGCCGCCTTTTCCGCGTGACGGCGGTTGATGACATCGTGAAACACCAGCCCGCCATAGGAATGCACCGCATCCACCACATCCTTCACGGCGCCAAGCGACGTGATGATCAGCGGCACCTTGTGTTCCACCACCTTGTGCAGATCGGGCACGAGGCGCGGATTGGATTTATGCACGATGAGATTGACGCCATAGGGCGCAGCGCCCGGCGCTGCCGCCAGCCGCTCATTGATCTGGTCGAGCCACGCCACGAAGCCATCCGTGGTGCGCTGGTTGAGGGCCGGAAAGGTGCCGACCAGTCCGGCCCGGCAAACCTCGACGACAAGATCGGGGCCGGAGGCCAGAAACATCGGCGCGGCAATCGCAGGCAGGTGCAGTCGGTTCTGGAACAAGGCGGGCAACACAGCAGGGCAACTCCGGCGTCAGGGCGGACGCGATGTGACGGGCAGCGCAGAGACAACCGCCGCAACACACCGGCCACACAACTTTTGCACTGGCATCCGCCGGATGCAAACGGACGCAGGGGCAATCCGCTGAAGACGGACAAGCCATGCAAGCCCGCCCTTGACGAAACGTCCGGCCTCGGCTGCAAATCAAGCATGACCAATCTTGATCTCACCATTCGCGGCGGCACCGTTGTAACCGCTGCCGACACCATTCGCTGTGACATCGGCATCAGCGGCGGACGCATCGTGCAACTGGCGGAATCGCTGCCGGGCGCAAAACGGGAAATCGACGCCTCTGGCTTGATGGTCCTGCCCGGCGGCATCGACAGCCATGTGCATCTTGATCAGTATTCCGGACCGGACATCCGCATGGCGGATGATTTTGAAAGCGGCACGCGCGCTGCCGCCGCCGGCGGCACGACCACCGTGCTGAGTTTCGCGAAACAGCAGAAAGGCACGTCGCTGCGCGCCTGTGTCGAGGATTATCATACGAAAGCCGCGGGCAAGGCCTATATCGATTACGGCTTTCATCTGATCGTGTCGGACCCGACGCCGGGCGTGCTCAATCAGGAATTGCCGGCGCTGTTCGCCGATGGCTGCACCTCCTTCAAGGTGTTCATGACCTATGACGATCTGGTGCTGAACGACCGGCAGCTGCTCGACGTGTTCGCCACCGCGCGCCGTGAGCAGGCGCTCGTCATGGTGCATGCGGAGGGCTACGACACGATCAAATATCTCACCGAGAAACTGGAAACCGAAGGCAAGACTGCGCCCTATTTTCATGCAGTGTCACGGCCGCAGCTCGTCGAGCGCGAAGCAACCCACCGCGCCATCTCGCATGCTGAACTGATCGATGTGCCGATCATGATTGTGCATGTCTCGGGCCGCGAGCCGATGGAGCAAATCCGCTGGGCGCAGAAGCGTGGGCTGAAGGTCTATGCCGAAACCTGCCCGCAATATATTTCGCTGATTGCCGAGGACTTGCGCGGCAACAATTTCGACATCACCGGCGGCAAATATGTTTGCTCACCGCCGCCGCGTGATCACGACAGTTGGGCGGCGATCTGGGAAGGCCTGAAGGACGGCACCTTCCTGACCTTCTCGTCCGATCACTGCCCTTATTATTACGACAGCCCAGCCGGCAAGCTGCATCCCAAGGCGCAAAAATCCTTCCGTTATGTGCCGAATGGCATACCCGGCGTGGAAACGCGCATGCAGATCTTGTGGTCCGAAGGCGTGGCCAAGGGGCGCATCAGCATGAATGAATTTGTCGCACTGACGGCGACCAATCATGCAAAACTCTATGGCCTCTATCCCCGCAAGGGTACGATTGCGGTCGGCTGCGACGCCGACATTGTGCTATGGGATCCCAACCGCAAGGAAACCATTCGGCAGGCGGCCCTGCATCACGGCGCTGATTATACGCCGTGGGAGGGATTTGCTGTGACCGGCTGGCCGGTCATGACCATCGCGCGCGGACATGTCGTGGTTGATGACGGCAAGATTGTCGGAAAGCCCGGCGCAGGCGCGTTTTTGAAACGCGATATTTCACCTTACGCTCGCACCGCCTGAACACGCGCAACGCCTACAGGATTACTGGCTCGCCAGCACCATCGTCCAGTAGGAGCGGCCATCCGCGCCGATACTGCGCGCCAGCCCGATCTTGCGCATCTTGTCATGCAGCATGTTGGCGTTGTGCTTGCCGGAGACCTGCCAGTTCGCGAACACTTCGCCAACGCTGTTATAGCCAGCCGCGATATTTTCCGCCTGCCAGCCACGAATTCCTTGCGAGGTCATGCGCTGCTCGAAGCTGCCGCCGGCATCGTGGCTCATGCTGGTGCTGCTCGCCATCGCCTGCGCATGCTGTTGCGCAGCCCGGATCAGCCGTGCATCGCTCTGCACCGGCGGAAGGCCGTTGGCGGCGCGATGCTGGTTGATCAGCCGCAGCACCGCCTGCGTATCCGCCGCGCCGGAATTGCCGGAGGCGCGCTGCGTCGGCTGCTGGTTCTGCTGGTTGGACGGCGCATTATCGCCGCCAAGGCTGCGGCTCGTCACGCGCACTGTCGCGCCCGGCGTTGTCAATGACGTGCAGGTGCGCGGGTTTGAACGCAAGCAGACATCGACAATGCCTTGCGACAGCGTGACCTGTGTAACGCCGCCGCTGATCTGCACCTCGAACACCGTACCGCGAATGCCAATCAGCGCCTGCGGCGTCTGCAACCGGAATGCGCCGGGATTGGACTGGCCGGTGGTAAACCGGAACACGCCTTTCGTCATCGACACCACCGCGCCGCGCGCGCTGCCGTCGCTGTTATAGACATAGCGGTCGAGCTTCACGGTCGATCCAGACGCCACATGCAGCGCGGTGTTGTCGCGGAAGCGCAGGTCGGCGGTTGCGGAAGGACCGGTGGAAATGACTTCGTTCTGATGCACCGCTGAACCCGTCACGATGGCCGAACGCCGCGCGCCCATGACGCCGGTCACGTCATTGACGGCGCGGGCCGCATCGCCAATCGCCGATTGCGCCAGCGCGGCGGGCGCGACCAGCCACGCCAGCGAGGCGCAGCCCAGGCTCAAGAGTATGCGTTGCATCGGTCAGTCTCTGAAACAGATTGAAAAACAAATCCGGCAACCGGCGCCGGTGATATACTGTGCGTGAAAAAGCCGGGAGTCGCAATTCCCGCAGCACTTCCGGCCATTCACAAGGCGGGGATGCAGAGGAAGAGAAATGGAGCGGGTGAAGGGAATCGAACCCTCGTATTCAGCTTGGAAGGCTGCTGCTCTACCATTGAGCTACACCCGCGAGAGGCCATGCGGCATCCACGCGCCAGCACCTACCGAACCATGCCGCTTCGCGCAACCCTGAGCGCACGGCTTGTCCTCTAACGGGCCAGCACATCCGCCAGTTCCTGAGACAGTCCAACGGTCTCGATCACACCCGGCGGAGACAGGGAACCGGCGGCAGCCGGCGGCACGCCCAGCGCCATCCGCGCCATGAGCATGT
>JBOFFO010000504.1:0-10077 GCA_051648665.1 Beijerinckiaceae bacterium
CCGCCAGATCCTCCGGCTGCGTCATCTGTTCTGCCGGAAAGGCGGCGCCAGCGGTCATATCCGTGCGGACGAAGGACGGGCACAGCGCGGTGGCGCGCAGACCCTTCTCCCAGCCAATGCGGCGTGCGGCGTGGCTCAGCGCCAGCGTGGCAAATTTCGTCATGTTGTAGGCCACCGCATCATTGCGGACGCGTTTGCCGGACATGGACGCGACGATGACAATGCGGCCCGCACCGCTTGTTTCAAGATATGGCAAGGCGCAATGGATGAGATTGAGCGGCGCTTTGCAATTCACGGCCCAGAGCCGGTCGAGTTCCGCTTCATCTGGCGCGCGCAAGGTCATGGCGCTGTGCGCACCGGCATTGGCGATAAGACCGTCGATGCGGCCAAAGCGCGCCGCTGCTGCATCGATCCATGTACGATGGGTGTTCCAGTCTTCGGCAATGAAGCGTGCGATGTGCAGCCGCGCCGGATCGAAATGCGGAAACTGAGTCGCTGCTGCTTGAGGTTCCCGCACGCCAAGACTGAGCGTGTAACCCTTGAGATACAGTGTTTCGGCAATGGCGCGGCCGATACCCCGGTTCGCACCCGAAATCAGAATGACGCGGTCCTGCGGAGCGAGCATCGTCATCACCCGTGCAAAGTCAGGGGAGCAGCTCCGGCGGCAGCGCCTGCAAAGCGGGCGAGGCGGAACGGCGTGATGTTGAAGGAAACGTTTTCGCCACAGGCCAGGGCTTTGAGAATTTTGCCGGTTATGGGCGCGATGCCGAAGCCGTGACCGGAAAATCCTGCGCCGATGATCAGGCCGGGATGACGCCGGGGCGCATCGAGCACCGGCAGTGCGTCAGGCGTGAGATCAATCAGCCCGCCCCATGTCTGCTCCAGCGCCAGCGTGCCAAGCACAGGCAGCAGCGGCACAGCACGCGCGATCAACGCCTGCATGTCCGCAAGGCAGGGCTTCAGACTGGCCTCGGTCCAGGCGGCGACGTCGCCATCCCAGTCACCAATGCCGGTGGTGAAGCGGAAGCGCCCGCCGATTTCTTGCCGCCCCGCACAATCGGCATTGGCGACGCCGAAAACCTGATCGAAACAGGGCGGCGCGGCGGCGGTCTGAATCACGCAGACGCGCTTGGCGGCCAGCGGCAGGTGCAGGCCCAGAGGCTCAATCAGCGCGGGTGTATGCACCCCGGCGGCAACGATGGTGTGCGCGGCGTGAAAATCCTTGCCCGCCGTCGCTGCACCGACAATGCGATCCCCGTCGCGCAGCAGACGCTGCACTGCTGCGCCCTCGTGGACCACGACACCGAACCGCCGTGCTGCTACGGCATAGGCGGCGATGGTCATGTCAGGATCGGCATGGCCGTCGCGGGGACAAAAGGACGCCGCCAGCACCGCATCGCCAACAGCTGGCGCAATGGCGCGAACATCTTGCAGGCTGGGCAGATAGCGGAGATCAAGGCCGAGGTCGGATTGCGTCTCAACCAGCGTGCGGATGACAGCGCTTTCGGCCTCGCTGCGGGCAAGCCGGAGATTGCCGTGCTGGCGATAGCCCGTGTCCGCCCCCAATTCAGCCGCCAGGGCTGGCCAGCGCGCCACAGCCGCCTGGGCCAACGGCAATTCCGCCGGATCTCGGCCGGACTGGCGCACCCCGCCCAGCGTCCAGGTGGAGGCCATCGCGCCGAGACGCCGCGCCTCCAGCACGGTCACTGCGTGGCCGTCCCGCGCCAGTTCGTATGCGGCGGACAGGCCGGTGACGCCGCCGCCGACAATCAGCACATCAGACATGGCGCCCGTCATGCCCGCGCCGTGGTGCGCGCCAACCGCCTGAAGCGGTCGAGGCGGAATGGCGCCGGATCAACGGACGGCGTTGCGCCCGTGACCAATTCGGACACCAGCCGCCCGGCACCGGGACCGATGCCGAAGCCGTGGCCGGAGAAACCGCTGGCGATGAAGAAACCGGGCAGGCGCGGCACCTCGCCGATCACCGGCACCGCATCCGGTGTGGCGTCGATCAGCCCGCCCCAGCTGTTTGCGATTGTCATGCCGGCAAAGGCAGGAAACGCGGCGATCACGGCGCGCTGCGCCTCATCGAGCAATTTCTGGCTCGGCTTCGGATCGAGAATGCGCGTTGTTTCAAACGGCGTCGTCTCATCCATGCGCCAGCGGCGCGGCGTTTTCGCCTCCTCGAGAAAACGGTCGCCGGCCGCGAGGCGGATTTCGCGGCGCTGTTTGTAAAGCGCGGGCAGAAAATCGAAGAACAGGCGGAAACTGTCAGGCACGATATGCGCTTCACTCGCGCCGCGCCGGGCGATGGTGTAGCCGCCATCGGCGCGCTTGCGGAAAGCAAAATCGGATGCGCCGACCGCATGCGTGGGCGGGCCATCCAGTGGAGCGGTCCGCATCACCGAACCGAGAATGCGCAACTGCGGAAAATCAATGCCCATATTGCCGAGAAACAACCGCGACCATGCGCCACCGGCAAGCACGGCGGATTGGCAGGCAATCACGCCTTTTTCCGTGATAACGCCGCTGACTTTTCCCGCTGCGGTTTCAATGCCGCGCACAGCGCATTGTGTCAGCACATGGCCGCCCAGTTCGCGCACCTTGCGGGCAATGGCGGGAACAGCGCGCCACGGCTCGGCGCGCGCATCCATCGGCGTGAACATCGCGCCGGCATACGCGCGTTTCGATCCGGGCAGCACATCGCCGATTTCACTCGGCGTCAGCAGCCGCGTGCCGATCTGATAGGGGCGCGCCTGCTCGACCCAGTTTTCAAATTCGGCCAGTTCGCGGCGCGTGTCAGCGACATAGACAACGCCGGAACGGGTGAAGCCAACATCGGCGCCGAGGCGGCTGCTGAAATTTTCCCAGATGCGCTGCGATTCAAGCGCCATGGGAATTTCGTGCGGATCGCGCCCCATGACGCGGACCCAGCCCCAGTTGCGGCCGGATTGTTCGTGCCCGACTTCGCCCTTTTCGCACAGCGCCACGGAAATGCCGCGCTCGGCCAGAAACAGCGCCGTGGTGATGCCGATAATGCCGCCGCCAATGATGACAATATCGACCTTCGCCGGAATATCCGGCGACGGAGCAAGCGTATCCATAACAATCGGCACAGGCGGCTCCTGACGGACAGCAAGGCGTTGGCCCATGCAGACTAGCGGATTGCGGCGCGCGGTCACCGTGCAGGCAACGCACGGGGGATCACCGCATTTCGCCGTTCCGTTGCCGGGACGAATGTGTAGGGTGCGGGGTTGCGGCCCCAGCCGCCGGAGTTTGCGATGCGCGGTTCCCCGCTCCCTGTCTATCATGACCCGTGCGGCTGGAATGCGATGCTGCCACCGCGCACGCCGGCTGGCGCCGCGCGCGGGACCCTGCGCTGCCGCTACGCAATTGTTGGTGCCGGCTTTACCGGCCTTGCGGCCGCGCGGCGGTTGCAAGAACTGGAACCGGACGCGGATATTGTTTTGCTGGAAGGTTCGGCCATCGGTGAAGGCTCATCGGCACGCAATTCCGGTTTCGCCAATCCCCGCGATTCCAAAATCGGCCTCTCAACTGCGCAGATGGAGCGGGCGGAAAAACTCAATAACTACGCCGCAGAAGGCTTCGCCTATCTGACGCAGACGATGGAGCGCGCCGGTTTCGATTGCGAATTGCAGCGTACAGGCCGGATCACAGGGGCCGCAACGGCGCGCGGCGCCGAAAAAATTCGCGGCATGGCCGAGGGCGCGCGGGCGCATCACTTCGCGCATGAATTTCTCGATGCTGAGGGTATGCACCGCGTCACCGGCAGCAGCTATTATCGCTGCGGCATCCGCACCGAAGAGGGTTATCTGCTGCAACCGGCCAAACTGGTGCGCGGCCTTGCCGACTCCCTGCCTGCGACGGTGCGCCTGCATGAACATTCACCGGTTGTGTCGCTGGAGCGCGGCGCGCAATGGACCCTGCGCACATCCGACGCGGTCATCACCGCCGATACGGTTATTCTCGCCACCAACGCGGCGATCAAATATTTCGGCCATTGGCGCGACGGGCTGGTGACGATTTTTACCTATGCCGCCATCACCGAGGCGATGAGCGATGCCGATGCGGCGCAACTTGGTGATCCCGCATGGGGGCTTTTACCGGCGCATCGGCTCGGCACCACCATCCGCCGCGTCGGGGCAAACCGGTTCATGGTGCGCTCGCTCTATGCCTATGAAAGATCGCTCGGCGCAAACGCCGTGCGCACGGCGCTTACAAGCTGCTTCCACCGCCGCTACCCGCAGCTTGCCCATGTTAAGCTCGAACATGTCTGGGGCGGGACAACGGCGCTGACCATGAATGGCTCGCCGCGCTGGGGGCAGATCGGGGAGCGTCTGTTTGCATCCGCCGGCTGCAACGGTTCCGGCCTTGTGAAAGGCACGGTGCTCGGCAAACGGCTGGCAGAGATGATTGTCACCGGCGATCCGCATGCCGAGTTGCAGGCCGTTTACGGCAGCGCCAACCGCATCGCGCCTGAGCCGTTCCGCACCATCGGCTTCCATGTTGTGTCCGCCTTCGAGCGGCGGCGCGCCGGGGCGGAGATGTAGGCGCAAATTTGGCCCTATGATCGGCGTGCCAGCGCTGTGATTCCTGACGCCCCATGCCATAAGGCCCGCCAGTAAAGCGCGCGGCAGGCCCATGATTCGTATTGATTCCGTCAGCAAGCAGAATGGCCATCAGATCCTCTTCATTGAAGCGTCAGCGACCTTGCTGCGCGGCGAAAAGGTTGGACTGGTCGGCCCCAATGGCGCGGGGAAAACCACGCTGTTCCGGATGATGACCGGGCAGGAGGAGCCGGACGAGGGCCAGGTCAGCGCCGATCGCGGCATCACCATCGGTTATTTCAACCAGGATGTGGGGGAAATGGCCGGGCGCAGCGCAGTGGCCGAGGTGATGGACGGGGCCGGGCCGGTCAGCGCGGTCGCCGCCGAACTCAAGGCGCTGGAAGCGGCCATGGCCGACCCCGACCGCGCTGATGACATGGACGATATCATCATCCACTATGGGGAGGTGCAGGCGCGCTTCGAGGAACTGGACGGCTATGCGCTGGAGGGCCGGGCGCGCGAGGTGCTGGACGGGTTGAGCTTCAGCCAATCCATGATGGACGGGGATGTGGGCGCGCTCTCCGGCGGCTGGAAAATGCGCGTGGCGCTGGCGCGCATTCTGCTGATGCGGCCGGATGTGATGCTGCTCGACGAGCCGAGCAACCATCTCGATCTGGAAAGCCTGATCTGGCTGGAAAATTTCCTGAAGGCCTATGACGGCGCGCTGATGATGACCTCGCATGACCGCGAATTCATGAACCGCATCGTCACCAAGATCATTGAAATCGACGGCGGCTCACTCACCACCTATTCCGGCAACCATGAATTTTATGAGCAGCAACGCGCGCTGAACGAAAAGCAGCAGCAGGCGCAATTCGACCGGCAGCAGGCGATGCTGGCGAAGGAGATCAAATTCATCGAGCGGTTCAAGGCGCGCGCCTCGCACGCGGCGCAGGTGCAAAGCCGCGTCAACAAGCTGGAGAAGATCGAGCGGGTGGAACCGCCGAAGCGGCGGCAGACCATTGCGTTCGATTTTCCGCCCGCGCCGCGCTCCGGCGAAGATGTCGCAACGCTGGCGCAGGTTTCCAAACGCTATGGCGACCGCGTGATCTATGACGCGCTTGATTTTCAGGTGCGGCGGCGCGAGCGCTGGTGCGTGATGGGCGTCAATGGCGCGGGAAAATCAACGCTGCTGAAATTGATCGCAGGCGCAGCAACGCCCGACGATGGCACGGTGACTGTCGGCGGCAGCGTCAAGATGGGCTATTTTGCCCAACACGCGATGGAATTGCTCGACGGGGAGCGCACCGTTTTTGAATCGCTGGAGGATGCGTTTCCGCAGGCCGGGCAAGGATCGCTGCGCGCGCTGGCAGGATGCTTCGGCTTTTCCGGCGATGATGTGGAGAAAAAGTGCCGGGTGCTGTCCGGCGGCGAGAAGGCCCGGCTGGTGATGGCGAAAATGCTGTATGATCCGCCGAATTTTCTTGTGCTCGACGAGCCAACCAACCATCTCGACATGGCGACCAAGGACATGCTCATCGCCGCGCTGGCAGACTATGAGGGAGCGATGCTGTTTGTCTCGCACGACAGGCGTTTTCTTGCCGCACTGTCCAACCGCGTGCTGGAACTGACGCCTGAGGGCATTCACCAGTATGGCGGCGGTTATACAGAGTATGTGGCGCGTACGGGGCAGGAAGCGCCGGGGTTGCACAGTTAGATACCGCCCGGTTCGCTCAGCTTACCGTGCGCTGTCTCTACCCTTGGAGGTTACCTTGACGCGATCCGATGCCAGCCTGAAATTCTGGAATCGCCATGCGCGCCGGTATGCAAAGGCCGCGATCAAGGATGTGGCCGGTTATGAACGCACACTTGCCCGCACGCGGGAGCTGATCCACGGCGCGGCGCATGTGCTGGAAATTGGCTGCGGCACGGGCACGACTGCGCTGCGGCTTGCGCCTGATGTCACCCATATGACGGCAACGGATATATCCCCGGACATGATTGCGATCGCACGCGAGAAAGCGGCGGCGCAGAATATTTCCAATATCCGGTTCGAGGTGGCTGCAGCCGAGCATGGCGCGGGTGCAGATGCGCGTTGTGACGCCGTTCTCGCTTTCAATGCCCTGCATCTGCTCGATGATGCTGCGCTGGTGCTGAAACAGATTCGTCAGGCCCTCAAGCCGGGTGGGCTGTTCATTTCCAAGACGGTTTTGCTGACGGAAATGAACATTTTGATCCGCGCCGCCATCCCTGTCATGCAATGGGTGCGTCTGGCGCCGCCAGTGATTTATTTTTCAGACGCAACGCTCAATGCGTTTATTGCCGAGGCCGGCTTTGAAATTCTGGAATCGGCGCGGCACGGAACGAACGCCAGGGAACCCCGCTTGTTTGTCGTTGCGCGCAAGCCGGCATAGCCCATGGGCTGCGGCGCGTCGTTGGCACATGCCTATCGGTGGCGCGCCGCCAGCAAGGCCGGTGTCAGCATGGCGGCAATGGCCATGCCAGGAGCGATGTGACGTTCGCCATAAGCGTGCGGCGCATCGAGCAGATTGATCGAGCCGAGCGACTGCCCGTCGAAGCGCACAGGAAAATTCAGCACGGAGCCGAGGCCCAGGCTGGCGATCAATTCATGATCAGGGAAATAGGGTTTGAAATCTTCGACCGTGCGGCCAAGGAACGCCTCGCCCCGCTTGTGCACGCGCTCGTGATAGGCGTTGGCGAGCACCGGCTTGCGCCCGCCGGTGGGATAGACTGCAGGCATGGTGGAATGGAGCCGCACCACCTCATGCCCGCCGGGCAGAAAGACCGTCACGGAATACAGTTTGTGGCCGATATGGGCCGCGAATATTTCACCGGCGCGATTGAATGTCGCAGCCGGCTGGTCCGGCATTTTCCAGGCGTCGGCAAGCGCGCGCAGATCATCGGCGAGGTTGGGCATGCGAGATCCTATTTCACGGGCCAGAATAAAAGAATTGCCGGCACGCCGACAAGGATAATCAGCAGCGACAATGGCGCGCCCAACCGGGCATAATCCGTGAATTTATATCCGCCCGGCCCCATCACCAGCGTGTTGCACTGGTGGCCGATGGGGGTAAGAAAATCGCAGGCCGCACCAATGGCCACGGCCATGAGAAAGGCATCAGGCTTGTAGCCAAGGCCTTTGGCAAAGGTTGATGCAATCGGCGCCATGATCAGTACGGTGGCGGCATTGTTGAGAAATGGCGTTACCGCCATCGCCGCGACAAGGATCAACGCGACCGCGCCCCATGCGGGCATGCCCATTGCAAGGGTTGATAGCCCGTACGACAACAGGTCTGTCACGCCGGTCTTTTGCAGCGTATCGGATACAGGAATAATGGCAGCGAGCATGACGATGATCGGCCATTCCACGGATTCATAGGCTTCCCGCAGCGAGACAGCGCGGAACACCACCATGGCCAGCGCCGCTGCAGAAAATCCGATGGCGACGGGCACGAGACTGAGGCCCACGGCCATCACTGTCACAACGAGAATGGCCAGTGCGATCTGCCCGTTGCGATTCGCGCCGAGCGCAATGTTGCGCTCCGCCAGGGGCAGAATGCCGAGCGTGCGCAGGGTTTCCGGCATTTCGCCTTCCGGCCCGCGCACCACCACGACATCGCCCTCGCGCATGACAATATCGCGCAGCCGCTGGGTCATCCGCGCGCCGGCGCGACTGATCGCGACAAGGTTGATGCCGTGGGCGCGATGCAATGTGGCATCGCCAGCGGAGACACCGATCAAACTGGAATAGGGGCCGATCACGCCTTCGATGGAGAGAATATCCTCAGCCGGCTCGGCCAGCCGCATGCGGCGATGCTCGCCTTCCTGCACGAGTTTTGCCTGGGCGATAAAACGTTCCAGCGCTGCTTCCTCGCCACGCAGAATCAGGACATCGCCGGCTTGCAGCGTTGCATCCGGCAACGGCGCGCGCGGTGTCTTGCCGGAGCGGACGATGGCGGAAATTTTGACGTCCTGCTCAAGAGCGCCGCGCAAATCGCCGAGGGTGCGACCGCTCCACGGCGAATCATCGGGCACGGCCGCTTCCGTGGTGTAGTCCTTGATTTCGACGGCCGCGTCGAGGCCGACGCTGCCCTTGCGATCTGCAGGAATCAGACGATAGCCAACAGCAAGAAACGCAACGCCCACAACCGTGAGGATGATTCCGACGGGTGTGAAGTCGAACATGGTGAAGGGCTGGCCGGTCAATTCCTCGCGCATGCGCGCGACGATGACATTGGGCGATGTGCCAACCAGCGTAATCATGCCGCCCAGCAATGCCGCGAAGGCCATTGGCATCAGAAACAGCGATGGCGGAACATTTTTCTTTTTGGCAATCTGAAAGGCGACAGGCAGCGTCATCGCCAATGTCCCGATATTTTTCACAATCGCCGAAAATCCGGCGACGAAAATAATCAGCGCCAGCAACAGCCCGTGAACGCTGTGAACGCGCGTGGTGAGCCAGCGCAACCCGTCATCAAGCAGCCCGGAACGCGCCATCGCAGCGCTCATCACCAATGCACTGGCAATAATCACCACGATGTCGTCAGAAAAACCTTTGAACGCATCCTTCGGGCTGACCAGCCCGACCGCGACGCTGGCTGCAAGCGCGAGGCCGGCGATAACATCGTAGCGCAAACGCCCCCAGAGGAAGCCCGCCATCAGCAGCACGATAATCGCAACGGACATGATTTGCGGTGTAGTCACGCGCTTCTCCCAGCCCGCAGCGGCGGCTATGCCCTGATTGTAGGATGAAAATGATGGCCGGACAGTGGGCGGGCGCATGTGTGCTGCGCACAACGAAAAACCCGCCTCGAAGGAGGCGGGTTTTCGTGAAAGGTGAAGAGGAAACTGTTCTTTGCAGGCCCGGCAATGATCTACTCTCCCATGCCTTAAGACATAGTACCATCGACGCTGGAGCACTTAACGGCCGAGTTCGGGATGGGATCGGGTGTGAAATCTCCGCTCAAATCACCGAGCCGGCAAAAAACAGGTGGCAAGCATAGATTTTAGGGAAGTGGTCTTTGTATTGCGCCCGGGTCAGGCGCGTTACGCTCACAATCCGGACATGGATCATGAGAACGTTCAAGTCGATCGAGCGATTAGTACCGGTAAGCTGAACACATTGCTGTGCTTACACACCCGGCCTATTAACGTGGTCGTCTTCCACGGCTCTGTTTAGGGAATACTCGTTTTGAGGTGGGTTTCCCGCTTAGATGCATTCAGCGGTTATCCCGTCCGTATATAGCTACGCTGCACTGCCGCTGGCGCGACAACAGCTCCACCAGAGATACGTCCACCCCGGTCCTCTCGTACTAAGGGCAGATCCTCTCAATATTCCTACACCCACGACAGATAGGGACCGAACTGTCTCACGACGTTCTGAACCCAGCTCACGTACCACTTTAATCGGCGAACAGCCGAACCCTTGGGACCTTCTCCAGCCCCAGGATGTGATGAGCCGACATCGAGGTGCCAAACGACGCCGTCG
>JBOFFO010000505.1:0-5607 GCA_051648665.1 Beijerinckiaceae bacterium
CAGAAGCATGTTTCACTGACGCGGCATGCGTTCACCAGCGCACCGCTGGTCATGAACCGTGATAAATTCGCGGCGCTCGCGCCTGACCTTCAGGCCGCCCTCACGGCGACAGCCACGGAAATGGCTGCGGCGCAGCGCAAGATGAATGAGGATGCCGAAGCATCGTCTCTCGATGCCCTGAAGAAGAATGGCATGGCCGCCGTCGAAAATCCCGACCGGGACTCGTTTTCCAAGATTGTGACCGAGGCGGTGCGCAAGGAGTTCGTCGAGAAATTTGGCGGAGATGTGCTGGACGCCATTCTCAAAGTGGCGTGAGGCCATGCAGATCATCGATCTATCCATGCCAATCGCCGCGCATTTCCGTTGGCCGACGGACACGCCGGTGAAAGGCGACATTGCGGCGGGTGACCAATTCCGGGTCACTCGCCTCCATGCCACCTGTCACGGCTTCTCGCATGTCGATGCGCAGGCGCATATCATGGCTGGCGCCCCGACCATCGAGGCAACCGCGCTCCGGCAGGTCGTCGGCAAGGCCCGCGTCCTCAACCTGCGCGATGCCGTTCCGCATGAAGAGATTGGACCGGAGCGTCTGGCCAAGGCCGATCCGGGCGGTCCGGACGGCGAAATCCTGCTGCTCTCGACGGGGTGGGACCGCCAGCGCGATTACAACACCCGCGCATTCTGGCTCGATGCGCCCTGGCTGAACCGGGCGGCGGCGCAATGGCTGGCCGATCGCAAACCCACGGCTATCGCTTTTGACTTTCCGCAAGATTATCCGATCCGCTTGCTGCTTGATGGCGGCGTCGTGCCCTTCGACCAGCATGTCACCCATGACATTTGCCTGCGGCAAGGAATCACGCTCATTGAGTATCTCGTGAATACGGCGGCGCTGACGGAAAGCCGCGTGTTTTTCTCTGCGGCTCCGTTAAAAATTCCGGGCGCTGACGGAGCGCCTGCACGCATCTATGCGATTGAGGGTGCATTCGCCTGAGCGCCACGACCGCGAAGAGGTATCGATGACCGAAGCGAATCGTATCCGTGACGACGAAGCGTCCGCATTCAGCGAGGCTGGCGCCACGCGCATTACCCGCGTGACCCTGCATGATGCGGTGGTGAACCAGCTGCGCGACATGATTATCGAGGGCAAGCTGGCGCCGGGCGTGCGCATCAACGAAGGGCAGGTTGGCGCCGTACTGGGCGTCTCACGCACGCCGCTGCGGGAAGCCATCAAAACGCTGGCGAGCGAAGGGCTGGTCGAGATTGTTCCGGCGCGCGGCGCGCTGGTCCGGCGTTTTTCGGAAGCGGACATCCGGGAAATTCTGGAGGTGCTGAAAGTGCTTGAGCAGATGGCGGCGCGCCATCTCTGCGCAGCCGGGTCCGACACGGCGATTGCCGGCATCATCGCGCTGCATGAAGAAATGATGGCGTTGTATCAGGCGCGCAATCGGCTGCCTTATTTCAAGCTGAACCAGAGCATCCACAGCGCCATCGTGACCGGGGCTGGCAATAGTGTGCTCGCCGAGACCCACGGCCAGTTGCAGGCCCGGATCAGGCGCATCCGCTTTATCGGAAATGATACGCCGGACCGATGGGCTGCCGCCGTCGCCGAGCATGAGGAAATGATCGCGGCGCTCCGTCGTCGCGATGGGGAAGCCCTCGCCGAAGTGCTCGGCCGCCATCTCGACAAGACCATCGATAGAGTCCGCGACTCAATATAGCGTAATTCTGTATACAGCATACTTGCCATAGCGGCGTTCGCCGTTACTGTAACCGCCGAGTACCGGGGAGCAGCGTTGCAGGCATGAATGCGGCAAACGACAGGCCGGATGCGGATGTCGCCGGGCGGCGGATCGTCGATGCGCATCATCACCTGTGGAACCCAAAGCAGAATTATTACCCCTGGCTGTGCGACGAGCCGATGATCCCGTTTCGCTACGGCGATTACACGGCCATCCGGAAGCCATATCTGACTGACGATTACCGGGCTGATGCCGCCCCATGGATCGTTGAGGCCAGTGTCTATGTGGAGACGGAGTGGGATCCGGGCGATCCTCACGGGGAAATGGACTATGTTTCCACCCTGCGCCGTCACTCCGGGTTGCCGTCCGTTGCAGTCGCGCAGGCATGGCTGGACCGCCCGGATTGCGCGGCGGTGCTGGAGCGCCACGCGGCGCGGGGCTTCGTGCGGTCTGTCAGGCACAAACCGCGCGCCAGCAGCCATCCGCAGAACCGCCAGCCCGGCGGACTGACGGATGCGGCGTTTCGCGCTGGCGTGGCGCGGCTTCAGCCGCTGGGGTTACGCTATGACCTCCAGACCCCTTGGTGGCATCTGGATGAGGCGCGCCAGCTGGCTGATGCGTTTCCATCCACGCTGATTATTCTCAATCATGCCGGGCTGCCGGCGGATCGCTCGCCCGATGGTTTGTCGCGCTGGCGTGAGGCCATGCGCACGCTGGCGGGCGCGCCGAATGTGGCGGTCAAGATTTCCGGCCTTGGACAACAGGGCCAACCCTGGACCATTGCTGCAAACCGCCCTGTCGTGCTCACGGTGATTGATCTGTTCGGCGTCGACCGCTGCATGTTCGCCTCCAATTTTCCGGTCGATTCCCTGTGCGCCTCTTTCGCCACCATTTTCGGCGGGTTTGAAACCATCGTCGCAGATTTTAGCGCGACAGAAAAAGATGCGCTGTTCGCCGGCAATGCGCGACGCCTGTACGCCATCGGGGATGCGCATGGCCAAACCTAGCCTCGGCTATATCGGCGTCGGGCTTATGGGCCTGCCCATGGTGCGGCATCTAGTGCCGCAGGGCTATAGCGTCACCGCCTTTGACATCGCGCCGCAGCGCCTTGCGGAAGCCGCATCCGCCGGCGTGCGGATCGCGCCACGCGCCAGCGATGTTGTCAGCGGCGCTGACATCATTGTGCTGAACCTGCCGACAGTCAGAGCGGTTGAGCGGGTCATGTTTGGCGATGGTGGTGTGGCTGCAGCGATGAAGCCCGGCCAAATCTTGGTCGATTTTTCGACGCTATCGGTGGCCGCCGGCAAGGCGTTTGGCGCGCGCCTGCTTGCGCAATCCCAGTGCGGCTGTGTTGATGCGCCCGTATCGGGCGGGCCGCCTGCAGCGGGGACGGGTGCGCTGACGGTGATGGTTGGCGGACGTCCCGAGGATATCGAACATGCGGCGCCGCTGCTCGCCGATGTCTCCCAGCGCTGGACCGTCATGGGCGGACCAGGCAGCGGGCTGGCCGCCAAGATGATCAATCAGCTGATTGTCGGCTGCACCAACGCCGTGCTGGCGGAAGCTCTCATGCTTGCGGAAAGCGCTGGTATTGCGGCCGAGCGATTGCCGGAATGTCTCGCCGGCGGACACGCCGATGGCACGCTGTTGCAACGTCTTTACCCCCGTATGGCGGCGCGTGACCTGCGTCCTCAGGGTTATGCCCGCCAGTTGCTGAAAGATCTCGAAATGGTTTCGGTGATGGCCGCCGAAACTGGAACAGCGACGCCGATGATGGCGCAGGCGCTGCAACTCTTCAGGCTCACCGTTCAGCTTGGACATGCGGAGCAAGACACATCCGCGATCATCAAGATTTATGATCGCGATCCCGGACTTCAACGAGAAGGCCACAATGGCCAATAGGAGGATATGACCATGATCACCCGCAAACAATTCCTGACCGGCGCGGCTGCGACGGCAGCAGCCATTATCACGCGGCCGGCGCAGGCGCAGCAGATACGCCTGCGCTATGCCCATGTCGGCGTCGCCAATGCGCCGCAGACTCTCTATGCCGATGAAGTGGCTAAGCTCGTGAAGGAGCGCACAGCGGGCCGCGTTGAAATTCAGGTCTTTGCCAACTCCCAGCTTGGCGGCGTTGGCGAAATGGTTGACGGCATCAAATCCGGCGCCATTGCGATGGGCCACCATGACTTCGCCTCACTTGGAAAAATTCTTTCAAATACGGCAGTGTTCAATACGCCCTATGTCTATCGCGATGCCGGGCATTCGCTGCGGGCGACGGACGCCCGTTCATCGCCGGCGCTGCAGGCCATCAATGCCGAACTCGTCAAGGTCGGCGGCATGCGCATCATTGGTTCGTTCTTCCAGGGGACGCGGCATCTGACCTCGAAGGAGAAAGTGCTGTCGCCCAAGGATATGGCGGGGAAAAAATATCGTGGCGTGCCTGTGAAGCTGTGGTCATCCATGCTGACCGGCATGGGTGCGGTGGCGACGCCGGTCGAGGTTTCCGAACTGGCAACAGCGCTGGCCACTGGTCTTGTGGTAGGACAGGAAAATCCGCTGCCCAATATTTTCAATCTGAAGCTGCATGAAGTGCAAAAATTTGTCATGCTGACCGGACATATGCAGTCGGTGCTGTCGGTCTTTGTCAATGAGCGCATCTGGCAGGGTGTACCCGCCGCTGACCGCAAGATCATCGAAGACACGATGTTTGAGGTTGGGCAGCAGACGTTGAAGTGGGATAGCGATACTGCAGCGAAATTCCGCAAAGACCTTGAGGACAAGGGCATGACCTTTGTCGAAGAGAAAGACGGGCTTGATGTTGCCGCTTTCCGCACGGCTGTTCTAGCGCAGATCGGCAAGGATTTTCCGGAATGGAAGGACCTGATCGCACAGATCCAGGCTGTCCCGTAAACGATACGCGTCGCGCCAGTCCTGTTCCTCTCCCGCTTTTGCGGGGGAGGACAAATCGGAGTTTTCCTGAATGCGGATGTTGGTGATCGGCCTGCGCGCCATTTGCTGCGCGCTACTGTTTGCTTTGATTGCGATGCCGTTTGCTCAAATCATCATGCGTGGAATATTCAATGTGCCGATGGCGGGTGCGGAGGAATTGACCCGCTATTTCCTGATCTGCCTGACGTTCATGGCCGGTGCGCTGGTCACGGTCGAAGGCGGGCAGATCCGGATGGAAGAATTTCAGGGCATGCTGCCTGAGCGCGTCCGGTTCGCGTTGCAGCTTGTCATTGATGCCGCAGGCGGGCTGGTTTTTGCTTATGTGGCCTATGCGGCAGTTGTCACCACCCTTGGCAATCTGACCAACAAGACCGCGACGCTGGAAATGCCCTTCTGGCTGTTCATGGCCCCGCTGTCGCTGGGCATGGCGCTGCTGGCTGGCGCTACCATGGCCCAGTTTGTGCGGATTTGGCGAAGGGGCCGATCCGACGACAAGCATACAACCCTTACCTGAGAGCGCAAACAGTGGCAGGCTTTGTTGTTATTCTTGCATTTCTTGCGCTCTTTGTGTGCGGGTTTCCTGTGGTGCTCGCCATTGCGATTCCCTGCCTGGTTTATCTGGCGGTCAATGGTCTGCCGCTTGATCTCGTTGCGCAGCGGACACTCTATGCCCTCGATTCCTTTCCGCTTGTCGCCGTTCCGGTTTTTATCTTGGTCGGCGCGCTGATGAATGCGGCCGGTATTTCGCGCTATATCTATAAATTCGCCGACACGGCCGTCGGACGGCTGCCCGGTGGATTGGCGCAGGTCAATATTTTCGGCTCGCTGGTGTTTGCCGGCATGTCCGGTTCCGCCCTTGCGGATATTGGCGGAATCGGGCGCATCGAGATCGATGCCATGCGCGACAAGGGTTACA
>JBOFFO010000506.1:0-3253 GCA_051648665.1 Beijerinckiaceae bacterium
TGGCGACCACAACGATCGGCGAGGAATTGGCGAGGCCAATCGGTGCAAAGTCGGTTTCAGGATTATAGCGCAGGTTGGGGTTGAGACCCACGGACCCGGCATGGGTGCCCATATGCCCCATGATGATGGTATAGCCATCCGCCGCCGCATCCTTGACGCGGGTCGAAGCGGTCTGTCCAGCCGCGCCTACCACGTTTTCGACCAGCACGTTCTGCCCCAAGGCCTTGCCCATCGGCTCTGCAATGATGCGGGCGACCACATCGGTTGGGCCACCGGCCGCAAAGGGCACAACGAGCGTCACCGGCTTGCTCGGAAAAGCCTGCGCAAAGGCGCTGCCTACCGAAGCCGCAAATACCAGTCCTGCCCATGCAAAAGTCTTTTTCATCCGTTCCTCCTCACGGCGCTTCTCCGCCGCATTCTTGCAAACATGGTGCGACAGCCGACCGTGGCCAAGGCCGGATGCGCTTATTCAGCAAACGCTTCCTCGCGCTTTTTGCTGATCGCGGGCAGCAGGGCAATGATGAGCATCAACGCGGCCACCAACAGCAGCCCCAGCGACACGGGCCGCTCGATGAACGTCGTCAGTTCGCCGCGCGAGATGATCATGGCCCGGCGGAGGTTTTCCTCCATCAAACGGCCGAGCACATAGCCCAGAAGCATCGGCGCAGGCTCAAACCCCATCTTGATCAGCAGGTAGCCGAACAGGCCGAAGAAGGCGACCAGCATCACTTCAACGGGATTGTTGTTCACTGAGTAGATGCCGATGCAGCAGAAAATCATGATCGCCGGGAACATCAGCCGGTAAGGCACCTTGAGCAGTTTAACCCACATGCCGATCAGCGGCAGGTTGATGATGACCAGCATCAGGTTGCCGATCCACATCGAGGCGATCATGCCCCAGAACAGCTGCGGCGATTTCGTCATCACCTGCGGGCCAGGCACGATGCCGTGAATGGTCATCGCGCCGACCATGAGCGCCATCACCGCATTCGGCGGGATGCCGAGGGTGAGAAGCGGGATGAAGGAGGTCTGCGCGCCGGCATTGTTGGCCGACTCAGGACCGGCAACACCTTCCACCGCACCGCGTCCGAAGCGTGACGGATCTTTCGCCAGCTTCTTCTCCATTGCGTAACTGGCGAATGGACCAAGGAGCGCGCCATTGCCCGGCAGGATGCCGAGAATGGAACCGATGATCGTGCCGCGGGCGATGGGGGCTGCCGATTGCCGGAACTCTGCCCGCGAGGGCAGCAGCGAACCGATCTTGCTCTTCACGACATCGCGTGCTTCCGGATTCTCCAGATTCTGCATCACCGTGGCAAAGCCGAACACGCCCATCGCGAGCACCGCGAAATCGACGCCATCAGCCAGTTCCTGCCAGCCGAATGTCATGCGCTCCTGGCCCGTTTCCAGATCCTGCCCGACCGTTGAGAGCAGCAGGCCCAGCAGGATCATGGCCGTGGCCTTGAGGATCGAGCCACGGGCCAGCACTGTTGCAAAGACCAGACCCATGACCATCAGCGAAAAATATTCCGCCGGGCCAAACAGCAGCGCCAATTTGGTCAACGGCACCGCAAGCGCTGCGATCAACAGGGTTGCGAAACAGCCAGCGATAAATGAGCCAATGGCTGCAAGGCCAAGGGCAGCGCCGGCGCGGCCCTGCTTGGCCATCTGGTGGCCGTCGAGTGTTGTGACCACCGCCGTGGCCTCACCCGGAATATTGACAAGAATGGCTGTGGTCGAACCACCATATTGCGCGCCGTAATAAATACCTGCGAGCATGATCAGCGCGCCGGTCGGATCGACCTTGAACGTCAGCGGCATGAGCATCGCGATGGTCGCGATCGGGCCGACGCCGGGCAGAACCCCGATCAGTGTGCCGACAAGGCACCCGATCAGGCACAGGAAAAGATTGGTGGGGGTCAGGGCGACGCCGAGGCCGGTGGCAAGATTGGCAAAAATTTCCATCGTCGCGGCCTCAATACCCAAAGATCAGCGGCATGAGCGGAATAGGCAGCCCCAGCGCCCACTTGAAAAGGAACCAGCAGAACGCCGTCATGGCCACGGCAAAAATCACCAGTTCCTTGAACCGCGTTTCAGCGGAGGCAAAGCCGCCAATCAAGATCGACAGCGGCCCAGCGCCAAGGATACCAAGCGCAGGCGTGGAAAGCCCGCCCGGCAGGCGAATGCCACGAACGGTCAACCCGAAGGCAATAATGCCGAGCGCGATAAAGAAGGGGCCGCGGTAGCGGATGGGATCCCAGGCCGGCCCTTCCCAGATGAACGCGCCGATGGTCAGAGCTAACCCGCACGCGCCGATCAGCACGATCACGATGCGTGGGACCATCCCCGGCCCCATGGTCCGCATGGTTCCGGCATTCAAATCCCAGCCAGCCCACAGGGCCAGAGACGCCAAAGCAATCAAAAACAGTCCGGCCACCAAATCCTGCGGTGCCCGCACAGGCCCCCGCCGCGTGTGCGCTTCCTGCATAACGCCTCCCCTCAACTCTGCCGGCATCCGACTTCTTGTTGTGTTACCCGCCGACACCCTATCAAGCCCATCGTCGGCGAAAATGCAAACCGCGCCCGCCAAATGCTCCCGCTCGTGTGGACAAAACGATGACCAACCGGCTGCACAAAAGAAAAGCCGCCACGAAGACGGCTTCGCGACGGCTATGCTGATTTGATTTCCTGTTGAGGGGCTGATCAGCCCTTCACACAGCCCCCAGCAGAATGGCACCTAGAAACGCAAGAGCAGCACACATCAGAACATGTTCGACTCGAACAGTGATTCCCATTGGGCAGCCTCATGGTTGGTTTCGATGCCAATGAGTCTGGCGATCCATGCCGGACTTGGCAACCCCCCATCGTTGTTGCGTTGCGGGAGCTGATTTGCATTTTAATCTAAGTGGCTGAAATTGAATCCTAATCCACGTTGAGCGCGGATTCGACGGCGCGGGCCGCCTGCAAGGCCAGTGCATCGCGCGCGAAGGGGGCGACGATTTGCACTCCGACAGGCAGGGCATGGGGTCCAGACATGCCGGGCACATTGACGCAGGGCGTGCCGAGAATGGTCCAGAGCCGGTTGAATTGTGATGTGCCCGTGGAATTTTCACGCTGATGCGGCGCTTCCCCGGGCGCGGCATAAGTCAGGATCACATCGCAAGTGGCCCATATGTCCTGAACAGCGCGGCGCGCGGTTTTCGCTATGCGCCGGGCGTTATCATATTCAGCGACTTTAAATTGCGATGCCGCG
>JBOFFO010000507.1:0-4538 GCA_051648665.1 Beijerinckiaceae bacterium
TCCTCCTCCGGCCTGACCACGGGCATCACCGCGCTTTTCACCAAGAAGAAACTCGACGCCGCCACGCTCGAGGATTTCGAGGACATTCTGATTCAGGCCGACCTCGGCGCGGAAACCGCTAGCCGCATCACCGATGCGCTGTCCTCGGGGCGCTATGGCAAGGATCTCGACGGTGACGCCGTGAGCGCCATCCTCGCGCAGGAGGTGGAGGCGACGCTGCAACCCGTCGCGAAGCCACTCGTCATCGACTCCACGAAAAAACCTTTCTTGATTTTGATGATCGGCGTGAATGGCGCGGGCAAGACCACGACCATCGGCAAGCTGGCGCAGACCTTCACGCAGGATGGCCGCAGCGTGATGCTCGCCGCCGGCGACACCTTTCGCGCCGCCGCAATTGAACAATTAAAGGTGTGGGGCGAACGCACGCGCTCCCCCGTCATCACCCGCCCGCAAGGATCGGACGCCTCCGGCCTCGTGTTCGACGCCATCGAACAGGCCCGCGCCGCGCGTTCCGACATTCTGCTGATCGACACCGCCGGGCGCTTGCAGAACAAGCAGGGCCTGATGGACGAATTGGCGAAAATCGTCCGCGTCATCAAGAAGGCCGATGACAGCGCGCCCCATGCGGTGCTGCTGGTGCTTGACGCCACTGTGGGCCAGAACGCGCTGCAACAGGTGGAGTTATTCTCCAAGGTTGCGGGCGTTACCGGTCTTGTGATGACGAAACTCGATGGCACCGCGCGCGGCGGCATTCTCGTCGCCATCGCCGCAAAGTATAAAATGCCCGTGCATTTCATCGGCGTCGGCGAAAAGGCTGACGATCTGCAACCCTTCACCGCGCGCGATTTTGCCCGCGCCATCGCCGGTATGGACGAATGACGACTGAGACGACCAAGGACAAGGAAAACCCGCTGCTCAAGCTGGCGCTCGAAATGGGGCCGCTGCTGCTGTTCTTTATCGCCAACAACCGGCCTGCCCTGTTTGCGCCGCTGCTGAAACCTTTTTTCAGCGAGGCCATGCTCAATGGCCCGCAGGCGGGAATCTTTACCGCCACCGCTGTCTTCATGGTGGCGCTCGTCGCCTCGCTCGTGGTGTCGCGCATCCTTGTCGGGAAATTGCCGATCATGCCCATCGTGTCGGCCGTGGTCGTGCTCGTCTTCGGCGGGCTGACGCTGTATTTGCAGGATGATTTATTCATCAAGCTGAAACCGACGATCGTGAATACGCTGTTCGGCCTTGTGCTGCTCGGCGGCCTCGCCTTCGGCAAATCGCTTTTGTCCTATGTGCTCGATTCCGTGATGCAGATCGACGCGGAGGGCTGGCGCAAATTGACGCTGCGCTGGGGACTGTTCTTTTTATTCCTCGCCCTGCTCAACGAGGTGGTGTGGCGCACCCAGACCACGGACTTCTGGGTGAATTTCAAGGTGTTCGGCACCATCCCGATCACCATGATCTTCGCAATGCTGCAGACGCCGCTGATTTTAAGGCATCAGGTGAAGGGGGAGTGATTACTTCTTCACCATCGCGAGAATACGCGCCGCGCTTTCCGCGCTCAGCGGCCCGACATGCTTGTGAATGATCTTGCCAGAGCCATCGACAACAAAGGTTTCCGGCACGCCATACACGCCCCATTCGATCGAGGCGCGGCCATTTTTATCGACGCCGACAGCCTTGTAAGGGTTGCCCTTCGCGCCAAGAAAACGGCGGGCATTATCCGCCTCATCCTTGTAATTGATGCCATAGAGATCAACGCCGCCGACTTTCGCCATTTCCATCAGGATCGGATGCTCCTGATGGCACGGCACGCACCAGCTCGCGAACACATTGACGAGCGAGGGCCGCCCGCTGGCAAGCGCCTTGTCATCGAATCCCGGCACCGCAGCACCATCGCTGCGCAATCCCGCCAGAGCGGGCAATGTGAACGCCGGCGCAGGCTTGCCAATCATCGCCGAGGGCAATTTCTGCGGATCGCCAGCAAAAAGCCGCAGCAGAAACAGCCCGGCCAGCAGCACGAACACAATCAGCGGCGCAGCCACCACCCAGTTCACACCGCGCGGTTTAGCGATCGCTTCGCTCATGGCGCGTCATTGCGTTGCGCTGCGCGCCGCGCTTCCATGTCAGCGAGCCTGCGCTGCAACGCGCGGTGCTCGATCATCACCCAAGCAATGAGCGCGCCGACCGCCACTGTGGTCACGCCATAGGCGGCGATGACAAAATTCCAGTGGCTGTTCATGATTGCGGCACCGCGCTGCCCGGCGCGCGCTCATGCGCCGCGAGAATCGTCATGGTGCGGATGCGCCTCCGCATGATCTCGTTGCGCATGGCGACGAGATGCAGCGCGATAAACAGCAGCAGAAAGGCCACGGCCATGATCAGCAGCGGATAGAGCATGGAAGGATGGATCGTCGGCCCGCCCATGCGCAGCACGGAAGCGGGCTGATGCAGTGTGAACCACCAGTCCACGGAGAATTTGATGATCGGGATATTCACGAAGCCGACGAGCGCCATGATTGCTGTCGCGCGCGCCGCGCGGATCGGATCATCGATGGTGCGCGAGAGCGCAATCAACCCGAGATAAATCAGAAACAGGATGAAGACGGAGGTCAGCCGCCCGTCCCATACCCACCACGTTCCCCACATCGGCTTGCCCCAGATCGAACCGGTGATGAGGCACAGGAAGGTGAACACCGCGCCAATCGGCGCGGCCGTTTTTGCCGCGACATCGGCAAGCGGATGCTTCCAGACCAGCGTGCCGAGCGCCGCGATTGCGATGGTCGTGTAAACGCCCATCGCCAGCCACGCCATCGGCACATGCACATACATGATGCGCACCGTTTCGCCCTGCTGATAATCCGGCGGCGAGGCCAGAAAAACGAGATAAAGGCCGGTGGCGAACAGCAGGGCTGCAAGCCCCGCCACCCACGGCGTCAGCCGCCGGGCAAGGGCAGAGAAATAAGTCGGATTCGCCAGTTTCGTAAACATCGCCCCGATGTAATGGAGCGGCGCGGCGGCGGCAATGCACCGGATCGTCGCGCCACTCCGCCCCTGTCCGGTCACACCGCCGTGAGAGGTTGTGAGAACGCCCGTACGTCCCTTGCAAAATCGGCGCTGGCCCACCGGCCTCGCGCGCTCGTGATGCCGTTCGTGTTGTTTGCGGTTCTGCATAAACGCAGTTGCGCCTGCGCAGCCCCTTTCGGAGAAGCCAATCCAAATCCGCGGTATTTTCTGACAATGGCGCAGCGGCAGGAGGGCTCACACCGCCGTGAGACAGCGCGATGGCGGGCCTTCGCAGCCCCGCGCCTGTGGGCAACGTGCACGCTGCGCACGCCTGCGTGTTTTGAACGTGATCGGCAAAGCGCCCATCTTGCTTGCATCAACGAACGGCAACCGCAGCGCCGCCATCCCGGCAGCACCGGCTTCCGCTCTTCAAACCAAAGGAATATCCCATGACGAAGTTTGCTCTCACCGCTGCCGCTTTCCTCGCCCTCATCGGCACCCCGGCGCTGGCCGAAAACATCAACGGCGAATTGTCGAGCCGCGACCGTGCGGAAGTGACCCGCGTGCAGCAGAAGGCTGATGCCGCTGTCACCGGCAGCATCCGTGCCGACCGCGCCGCCTATGCCTATGCCGTTTCGGGCGAAGAGCGTGTCCGCGAATCCGGTCAGTCCAACTGAACCGTCGCCCCAATAAAAAAGGGCGCGCCCATGGCGCGCCTTTTTTATGCGCCTGTTGATGACTTCACTGCTCATCCCTGCGGATTCTGAAACACATCGTCGACTTCAACCTGCAAGGCCGTCACCAGCCGGTTGGTTTCCGCCGCCATGCCAATGATCGCGACCATCTCGCGATATTCTTCCGCCGTCATGCCCTTGGCGCGTGCGGCCGCCGTGTGCGAGGCGATGCAGTAATTGCAGCCATGCGCGATGGACACGGCGACATAGAGCATTTCTTTCACCTTCGGGTCGAGTGCGCCCGGCCCCATCACCTGCTTGATGCTCTCCCATGTGCGTTTCAGCGTTGCCGGATCATGCGCCAGCGCCCGCCAGAAATTGTTGATGAAATCGGTTTTCCGTGTCGCGCGAATATCGGCAAACACAGCTGCCGAGTCAGGCGGCAATTCAGAATCGGCAAGCAGACGGACCGTGGCCATGGTTCCCTCATCGGCAAAACAGGATTTGAACGGATAATGATGACATGAAACGCGCCTGCATCACAATGCGCCGCATAAAAAACGCAATTGGCCGCGCGACCGCCGCAATACCATAGCGCATCCTCCACAAATAATGCGGATTTTCCCACGAAACTGTGATCAGCCGCGGTGCAACGAAATTCCGGCCCGCCCGTTTGTTCACCACATCGCGACGGCCGACCACCACCCATGCCGTTGCGGGAAATGAAACCCAGGAGATGACCATGAAATCGATTCTTGCCTCGACTGTCGCCGCTTTCGCGCTGATCGGCGTCGCCCATGCGGACGAAACCGATGCGCCGACCGCGCGTGACAAGCAGAAACTGGTCCAGACCCAGCAGATGCAGCC
>JBOFFO010000508.1:0-3387 GCA_051648665.1 Beijerinckiaceae bacterium
GCCAACGAACTTTACACTGAAACCGCCGCGAAGAATGCGGCCTTCAAGAAGGTGTATGATAATTTTGCCGCCTTCCGGAATGACGAATATCTGTGGTTCCAGGTGGCGGAATACACCTTCGACAACTTCATGATCCGCGCCCGCGCCCGTGGGTGAGGAACGGTCGTGGTGCATATGCGCCACGGCAAAAAACTCCGGTGGAGTTTTTTGAGGGACGAACGCCTGAACGATCTCGGAGAAATAAAAAAGGCGGCGCCGTTGCGCCGCTTTTTTGTTATAACCAAGCTGTCCGCCGGATGGATGCTTTCTGCGAGGCTCCAATGTGTACCGAACTCGTCTGCCGCAGCCTTGGCTTCAAGATCAACTCCGTGCGAGCACTCCTTGGCTTTGCCGCGCCGGAACATTTCTTCCTGATGACCTACGACGAAGATGATCTGGAATCCGGTTCTGAGCCGGCTCCTCCGGATTGGACGGCGGCGCAAGGCGACAGGTGCCTGTGCCCAGTGGATGCAGCGCGCACCATCGAGGCCACCGGACGCTGGATGGTCTGCGACGATCCGCACGATGATTATTTTACAGTCTATATCGAACCTGTGGCGGCTTCTGCTTGAGTGTAATTGCTGAAAGCCGATTCATGCGCCTTGATTTGAACGCAAACCGGTGACACGGACTACCGTTCAAGCATGCGCCCGATCGTCATCCTCTCCGCTCTCATCGCCAGCATCAGCGCGCCGCCGCTGCTGTCTGCGCAGACATTGGGCCAGCCCATTCCTGGCCAGCGCAGCGATGTGACACCAAGCCAGCTTCCCGCCGGGCGCGCCAAAAGCGTCAGCCGCGCGCGTCCCTGCCCGGAATATGGCCCCGGTTTTGTCCGCCTTGAAGGCTCTACCACCTGTATGCGTGCGGGTGGAAAAGTCATTTATGAATATGGTGTGACGTCGGGCCGCCGTACGGAAATCGCGCCATCCACCGGCTCGCGCTCTGCTTTTGTGTCAGAACTCGAAACCCGCACGCCAACCGATGCCGGGCCGTTCCGTATGGTGGTCCGCGGCGTGGTCGTGCGCGAGACTGGCAGGGCGTTCGGTTCACCTCTGCGCTGACCCTGCGCACAGACATCGCATCCTTCGATTGATAGGCAGTAAAAAAAATGCAGGCCTGGCGCCTGCATTTTCTGTTGAACAAACTGCTTACTGGATCTTCGGCGGTTGCGAGACATCGAAGCCGGGCAATCCGCCGGGCGCGTCCAGTGAGGGCGGGGCCAGACTGTCGAGCGACTTCTGCACGCTGCCCGCGTCAAGCTGTACGGCTGACGCTTTGTAATGCATCACCATCTGCGGGAACATCACCACCAGCGCCACCATGATGCACTGGATAACCACGAACGGCACGGCACCCCAATAGATTTGGCCGGTCGTGATCGGCTCCATCATCTTGCCGGTGACCTTGTCTGTATAGGCTTCCTTCGGCGCGACAGACCGCAGGTAGAACAGCGCGAATCCGAAGGGCGGATGCATGAAGCTCGTTTGCATGTTCACGCCGAGGATGACGCCGAACCAGATCAGGTCGATGCCGAGCTTGTCTGCCGCAGGCCCGATGAGCGGAACGGCGATAAACGCCAGCTCGAAGAAATCGAGGAAGAAGGCGAGCAGGAAGATCAGCACGTTGACGACGATCAGGAAGCCCGTTTGCCCGCCAGGCAGCGAGGTTAGCAGGTGCTCAACCCAGATATGGCCGTTGACGCCGTAGAAGGTAAGCGAGAACACACGCGCACCGACAAGGATGAACAGAACGAAGGCGGAGAGTTTCGCCGTCGCTTCCGTGGCGGATCTCACCACTTCCCAGTTCAGTCGGCGTGGCTCGTTCGCCATGACGCGCTTGAGTCCAGCGAGCAGAAGAGCGCCGGCAGCGCCCATCGCTCCCCCTTCGGTCGGCGTCGCAAGGCCGATGAAGATCGTGCCGAGCACGAGGAAGATGAGCGCCAGTGGCGGCACCATCACGAAAATCACTTCCTCTGCCATTTTCGACAGCAGGCCGAGGCCGAGCAGCTTGTTGATGAGGGCGAAGCCGAAGGCGATCGCCACCGCGAGCGACATCGACAACACCACGAAATCGGCGCCGCCAGTCACCTTGGTGCGCAGCGCCATGTAAAGAATGGCGATGGTGAAAGCGATGACAGTCCACACCAGCAGGTTGAGCCGCGCAATCGAGCCGATGTCCTTGCTCTTGACGATGCGCCATCCGGCATAGGCAAGACCGAGCACCAGCGCCGCGATCCATTTCGGGTCAAGGCTACCTTTGAAGAGTCCGCTAAATCCGGTGGGATTGGGAAGCTGCGGCGCGCCCACCCATCCGGCAACCATGTTGTAGATCGACAGGACCACATAGGCGAGAATCGGTGCAGCGATCAGCATGCCGATATTGGTCAGCACGCGCAGGCGCTGGATTTTCGACGGATCCTCGTGAATGCGCTGCGCTTCCGGCGGCAGCCCCGGCGCGGCTTCCGGCTTGATCATCGTCACGAGGAAAACATAACCGGCATAAAGCGCTGACAGCACGAGGCCGGGAATGAACGCGCCCTCATACATGTCGCCGACGGATTTGCCGAGCTGGTCAGCCATCACGATGAGCACGAGCGAGGGCGGAATGATCTGTGCCAGCGTGCCGGAGGCGGCGATCACGCCCGAAGCCAAGCGCCGGTCATAGCCATAACGCAGCATGATCGGCAGCGATATCAGGCCCATCGCAATCACGGACGCCGCGACAACGCCGGTGGGTGCAGCCAGCAGGGCACCGACGAAAATCACCGCATAGGCAAGGCCACCGCGGATCGGCCCAAACAATTGCCCGATGGTGTCGAGCAAATCCTCCGCCATGCCGGAGCGCTCAAGCGCCAGACCCATGAAGGTGAAGAACGGAATGGCGAGCAGCACGTCATTGTTCATGGTGCCGTAGATGCGTTCCGGCAGCGCCTGCAGGAAGTTTTCCTGAAACAGGCCAAGCTCAATGCCAATCAGCGCGAACACCAGCCCGTTCGCCGCAAGAGCGAACGCGACCGGATACCCGAGCAACAGGAACACCACCAACGCAACAAACATCACGGGCGCCATGTTGGTGCGCAGGAAATCGCCGAGGCCGGCGGCATGCGCCGGTTCGGCGAGGGCCAGGGCGGCGACAGCCAGCGTGACGGCAGCGGTCAGTGTGGAGCGGAGAATGAAACGCATGGGGCAATCCTGAAACGGGAAACGCGGCATCAGCGGCTTGTACCGGCGGCATTTGCCGCTGCGGTGTCCTGAAAACGGCGCGCTTCAGCTTCCGCAACTTCGCGCAGACGCGCCGCCTCAGCTTCCGCCGCTGCATGGTGACCGCCACCGCCTTCATGCGGATCAA
>JBOFFO010000509.1:0-11252 GCA_051648665.1 Beijerinckiaceae bacterium
GGACCGGCAGCGCCGCCGCGACGCGGCCATGCGCACCGAACAGGCGATTGACGCCGCCGGCGCAGGCATGCTCGCCAATCCGCCGCCGCCCGCCCGCGAATTGAACGTGCCTGCGATACCGCAGCGAAAAACGGTACAGCCGCCTGCAATGCCGCCGTTCCCGCAGCGCGTTTACCGGGCCGAGGCGCTGGCACGTTTTGCTGCCGCCGTCGAAACGCGCATCGGACTGGCCGAACGCATGGTTTGGTTCTGGTCAAACCATTTCTGTGTTTCGGTCGCGAAAGGGCAGGCGATCCGGGTGCTCGCCGGGGCCTATGAGCGTGAAGCGATCAGGCCGCACGTGTTCGGGCGCTTCGCCGATTTGCTGCGCGCCGTCGAACAGCACCCGGCCATGCTGATTTATCTGGACAACCGCCAGTCCATCGGCCCTAATTCGCGTGCAGGCACGCGGCGTGGACGCGGCCTCAATGAAAACCTGGCGCGCGAAATTCTCGAATTGCACACGCTTGGCGTCGGAGGCGGCTATACGCAGGGCGATGTCACTGCGCTGGCAAAATTGATTACCGGCTGGACTGTCATTGGCCCAAACGACGAGGACGGAGAAATTGGCCAGTTCCGCTTTAACGCCAACCGGCATGAGCCTGGCGAGCAGATTTTTATGGGACGGAAATACGCAGGCGAAGGCTTGCGCAAGGGCGAAAGCGCGCTCGAAGATATCTCCCGCCATCCTGCCACGGCGAATTTCATCGCACTGAAACTGGCTCGACATTTCGTCGCCGATGATCCGCCGAAAAGGCTGGTCGCGTCCTTGTCCGACACGTTCCGCAAAAGCGACGGCGATCTCGCCAAAGTGATGCATGCATTGGTCGAAGCGCCGGAAGCGCGTGAGGCACAGCCGCAAAAGTTGCGCAGCCCGCAGGAATTTCTCGTCGCCGCCTTGCGTGCCACAGGCGCGCGTCCTCCGGCTCCACAGTTGGTCAGCGCCCTCAACGCCATGGGTCAGCCCTTGTGGATGCCATCGGGACCGAACGGTTTCCCAGATACGCAAAGCCACTGGGCCAACCCGGAAGGATTGAAGGTGCGGTTGGAAACAGCGGCAGCGCTTGCGCGGCAGGCGCAAGGCGTAGCCAAACCGGATGAATTGCTTGATGCAGTGCTGGGGCCATTGGCCTCGCCGGAATCACGACAGACCGTCGCCCGCGCTGAAAGCCGCGCGCAAGGCATAGCGCTCATGCTGATGAGCCCGGAATTTCAAAGGCGGTGACCATGCATCCCATCATGAATTGCGAAGATCATTTGCACCCGTCGCGCCGCGCTATTCTGGGCAGCGCCGGGGCTTTGTTCGCGTGGAGCTTCATGCCGCGCTATGCCTTTGCCGCCGGTGGCCGCGATCCGCGCTTCGTCACCATCATCCTGCGCGGCGCGCTCGATGGTTTATCTGCCGTCGCACCGGTCGGCGATCCTGAATATCTGGCCTTGCGTGACACCATTGCCTTGACGACGCGCGGTGACAAACCGGCCATCGCACTCGACAACTTTTTCGCCCTGCATCCAGCAATGCCGAACATGGCACGCCTGTATCAGCAGAAGCAGGCGCTGGTGCTGCATGCGGTTGCCACAGGCTATCGTGAACGGTCGCATTTTGATGGGCAGGATATTCTTGAAAGCGGCCAGCCGCGCGCTGGCCTGACACAGTCCGGTTGGCTCAACCGCGCATTGGAGGCGATACCGCAGGGAGAACGGATTGCCGCCCGTCAGGTGCTCGGCGTCGGCAGTGTTGCGCCTTTGATTGCCCGTGGCCGCGCGCCGATGACTGGCTGGGCGCCGCAGACCCTGCCGCGCGCCGGCGATGATCTCGCCCTGCGCGTAATGGATCTCTATGCGCGCAAAGATCCCGTGCTGGCGCAGGCGCTGGCCAAGGGGCTGGAGACGGACAGGCTGGCGACCGGGCAGGGAATCGATGCGCGCGCCCGTGGCGGCCCTGCCGATCCGGAGGGAATGAAGATCATTGCATCCGGCGCTGCGAAACTGATGGCCGCCGAAGCCGGCCCGCGCATCGCCGCGCTGGCGTTTGAAGGCTGGGACACCCACGCCAATCAGGGCGGCGCCACCGGCCAGCTGGCCAGCCGCCTCGCCGGGCTGGATGGCGCGCTCGCCGAATTTGAAAAGGCTCTCGGCCCGGTCTGGCAAGACACGGTCATCGCGGTCATTACTGAATTTGGACGCACCGCGCGTATCAATGGCACCACCGGGTCAGACCACGGCACCGGCACCGTGGCTTTTCTGGTTGGCGGCGCGGTCAAAGGTGGCCGCATTGTCGCGGATTGGCCGGGCTTGCGCAGTCATCAACTCCATGAAAACCGCGACCTGAAGCCGACCATCGATCTGCGCGCCGCCTTGAAAGGCGTTCTGATTGAGCATCTCGGCCTTTCCGCCGCCGTGCTGGCCGACAAGGTGTTTCCTGGCACTGCGGAAATTGCGCCGCTGAAAGGTCTGATCGCCTAGGGCTTTCTGCGCCAGAGGTGTTGACGGGCGGGCGGTTTGGCGATTCACAGGGGCGCAGGCCTGCTGTGCGATCCCCGCGCGGCGCCGCCCGGCGCGTCATCACGGTTTGCGCCGCACCGGTTGGGTCTCCTCATGGACAAAGCCAAACTCGAAAAACTGCGCGCGCAATTCGCCGGCGCGCTCGGCAGCGATATTGCCGATCCCGAATTTGCCCGCGTCGCCTCTTTGCAATTTCGTGAAGGCGGCCGCCGCAAATGGCCGTTTGCAGACCCTGCGACCTTTCTCGGCGCTGACTTCATGCCCGACGCGCTGGAGAAAAATTTTGCCGGCCTTGACGTGGCGATCCTCGGCGTTCCTATGGACCTCGGCGTTTCCAACCGCGCTGGTGCGCGCCTCGGTCCGCGTGCGGTGCGCAGCGTTGAACGCATCGGTCCCTATGAGCATGTATTGCAATGCGTGCCGCTCGGCGCATTGCGGGTGGCCGATGTCGGCGATGTCCCGATGCGCAGCCGCTACAGCCTTGAATCCTGCCACGAGGATATCGAGGCTTACGTCAAAAAAATCGTACGTGCAGGGGTGATGCCGCTGTCGGTCGGTGGCGATCATTCCATCTCGCTGCCGATCCTGAAAGCGGTGGGCGAGAACCGGCCTGTTGGCATGATTCACATCGATGCCCATTGCGACACCGGCGGCATTTATGATGGTTCGAAATTTCACCATGGCGGCCCATTCCGCCACGCCGTGCTCGACGGTGTGCTCGATCCGGAGCGCACCATCCAGATCGGTATTCGCGGTGGCGCGGAATATCTCTGGGAATTTTCCTTTGCATCCGGCATGACCGTGATCCACGCGGAAGAAGCGGCGCAAATGGGTATGGCTGCAGTTATTGAAAAAGCGCGTGCAGTTGTCGGCGATGGTCCCGTCTATATTTCCTTTGACGTGGATGCACTCGATCCGGCATTTGCGCCGGGTACTGGTACGCCGGAAGTCGGCGGCCTCACGCCGCGCGAGGCTCTTGAGGTTCTGCGCGGGCTGCGCGGCCTGAATATCGTGGGCGGCGATGTGGTCGAGGTCGCGCCGCAATATGATGCCAACACCACGACGGCGCAGAATGGAGCGCAGATGCTCTTTGAAATCCTCTGCCTGATCGCCCTCAGTCCCGAACGGAAACAGTCGATATCATGATCGCGATGCCTTTGCCCGAAATCGCCGGTATGCTTGCCGCGATCCTCACAACCGCCTGCTGGGTGCCGCAGGCGGTTCACACCATTCGCACCCGCGATACTGCCGGGCTGTCGTTGTGGATGTATGTGACTTTACTAATCGGTCTCGTGCTGTGGCTGATTTACGCCATCTCGATCGTGTCTTGGCCGTTAATCCTTTCCAACATTGCCACAGGCGCACTGGCGCTGATCATTCTCATTTTGAAAATCCGTCACGGTTGAAATCATGAGTATCCTGTCATCGCCGCTGGTATTGCCGATCCTGCTGCTCATCGCGTCGAACATTTTCATGACCTTCGCATGGTATGGTCATCTCATCGATAAAACGACACCGCTTTGGATCGCTGTGATGGTGAGCTGGGGCATCGCCTTCTTTGAGTATTGGCTGGCGGTGCCCGCTAACCGTATCGGCCATGCGGCCTATACGACCGCGCAACTCAAAACCATTCAGGAAGTCATCACGCTCGTGGTGTTCGCAGGCTTTTCCGTGCTTGTGCTGAAGGAGCCGCTGGGGTGGAACCATGCCATTGGCTTTTCGCTGATCGCCGCTGGTGCATTCTTCATTTTTCAAGGAAAAATCGCGTGAGCCAGATCTGGGGCGATGATCTTTTGACCGGCGATACTGTAATCGACCGTTATCTGAGCGAAGGCTATCTTGCCGTGCGCGGCATGTCTTCGCGTTTTGCCGGAGCGATCTGTGCATGGCTAATGCTGCATCAGAGCGCGCAGCGCATGCATGGGCACCTCGCCGAAATCGGTACCTTTGAGGGTCGGCTATTCGTCGCGCTGGCATTGGCCCTGCGTGACAATGAACAGGGCCTCGGCATCGATTCCTTCGACTGGCCCAGCGAAAAAGTTTATTATCACTTTCTGGAAAATTGCCGGACACATGGCGTCGATATAGCCAGGGTCATCGCATGGAAAAGCAACACCGGCGCGATGACGCAGCAATCCCTGCGCGCTCAACTTGGTCCTGGCTCGGTGCGATTTTTCCATATCGACGGCGATCATTCGCCAGCGGCCTTGGCGCATGATCTGGCGCTGGCGACATCGGTGCTTCACCCGCAGGGGCTGATGTGTCTTGATGACATGTTGCATCCCGCCTATCCATTTCTCGTCAGCACCGTGCAAGATTATCTGCTGCGCGAAAAGGATATGCGTCTGATGGCGGTGATCGACCGCGAGGATATTGTCGGCGCAGCCAAATTCCTGATCTGCCGCGCAGATGCAGTGCCCCTGTACGAAAATGCGTTGATGGCGCGCTATCCCAAGCGGCATTTCGTTTTGGGCGGCGATGCGCTCGGCCACCATTGCGTTGTGCTGACGCCGGAGCCGAGACTGGCAGTCGTCGACTGATGGCGCATCAGGGCCGTATACGCAGGATGCGGCCGTCGCTGCTGTCAGTAATGAGATAGATGAAGCCATCCGGGCCTTGCTTCACGGCGCGGATACGCTCGCGCAAGTCGCGCAGCAGCCGCTCCTCACGCACCACCTTGCCATCCTGCACTTCAAGCCTCGCCAGCAGCATCCCGGCCAGTGCACCAACAAAAAAATGTCCGCGCCACGCTGGAAAAGCCGCGCCCGTGTAGATCATCAGGCCGGAGGGCGCGATAGATGGATCCCAATAGTAAACCGGTTGCTCCATGCCCGCCTTCTGCGTGCCTTCACCGATTTTCGCGCCCGAATAATCGACCCCGTAGGTAATGATAGGCCAGCCGTAATTCTTGCCGGCTTGAGGCTGATTGATTTCGTCGCCGCCGCGCGCGCCGTGCTCTGCTGTCCATAGCGTGCCTGTCTCCGGATGCAGCGCTGCACCTTGCACATTGCGATGGCCGATAGACCAGATGTGCGGATCGAGCGCGCCGCCGGGGTTGCCAGGCGCCGGCGCGCCATCCCGCGTCATGCGTATGATCTTGCCAATATGATTGGCCGGGTTTTGCGCCTGATCTCGCGCGGAATAACGGTCACCCAGCGCGACGAACAGATGGCCGCTGCGATCAAATACAAGACGCGAACCGAAATGCGCCGTGCCGCCATGTGATGGCTGCTGCTGGAAAATGACGCGCGTGCCTTCCAGAGCCGTGCTTGCGCTGTTAAGCCGCGCGCGGCCAACGGATGTGCCATTGCGGCCAGATTCGCGCGGTTCCGAGAAGGTGAAAAAAATCTCGCGGCTACTGCCGAAATCCGGCGCAACCGTTACATCGAGCAGTCCGCCTTGCCCGCCAATCATCATGCGCGGCAGACCGTTGAGCGGCTGCGAGATCTGCCCGTCTGGGCTGACAATGCGCAGCCGTCCCGGCCGCTCCGTAACAATCATCCGCCCATCAGGGAGAAAATCAAAACCCCACGGATTTTCCAGTCCGCGGGCCACCGTCTCGATGCGGAATTCTGCTTTCTCGCTTTTGATGGCAGGGGCGGTCTGCGCCGTAACGATCTGCGGCCTGGCCAGCACAGCAGCAATCATGAAGGGAGCAGCAAACAGGGCGAGGCGGAAGCGCATGTCCGGATCTCCAAACAACGAGGCGCAAACTACAGTGTAGGGCAGGCCGCGCTGTATGCCAGCCCCGCCTGCCATGATGCCGTTTGCAGCTTCAGAAAGCGGGATTGCCGCGCAACTGATGAATGGCGTCGATGCGCGCCTCGATTTCCGGAGTAATCGTGAAGCTGATCGAATCAAACACAGTTTTCAGCTGTGCCATTGTCCGCGCGCCAAAAATGTTCGACGTGACGAACGGACGGCTGGTGACGAAGGCCAGTGCGAGCACGGCAGGATCGACGCCAATCTCGCGTGCCAGCGCCACATAATCGCGGATCGCTTCTTCCGCGCCGGGCCGCTCGCAACGCTGACCGCGATTGAACAATGTGGTGCGTGCGCCCTCGGGGCGTGCACCATCGAGATATTTCCCGGTCAGATAGCCTTGCGCCAGAGGCGAATAGGCGAGTAAACCAACGCCTTCCCGCAGCCATATCTCCGCCATCGCAGTATCGTTCGTGCGGTTGATGAGGTTATAGGCGTTCTGCACACTGGCGACGCGCGGCAGGCCCATCGTTTCATGCGCGAACAGGAATCGCATGGTACCCCATGCGCTCTCGTTCGACAGCCCGACGGCGCGGATTTTCCCGGCTTTGACAAATTCATCCATCGCTTCGAGCTGATCGGTGATGGGCGATTCATCCGGCAAGGGTTTGTAGTCGGCCAGCGCGAAACGGGACGGATTAGAGCCCCACGGCATCGGGCGTTCTGGCGCATGGATTTGGTAGAGGTCGATATAATCCGTTTGCAGCCGCTTCAGGCTGCCATCAATCGCCTCGCGCATCTGCTTTTTTGTTAGCCGCGCTTCCGTTGGCGGATCGCGCAGCCAAGTGTTGGTTGAGCGTCCCGCGACTTTCGAAGCGATGATAACCTTGTCCCGGTTGCCGCGCGCCTTCAGCCATGTGCCGATAATGCGCTCGGTCGACCCTTGCGTTTCCGGCTTTGGCGGAATGGAATAAATCTCCGCCGTATCAAAGAAATTGATGCCGTGATCGAGCGCAGCATCCATTTGCGCATGGCCTTCGGACTCGGTGTTCTGTTGGCCCCATGTCATGGTGCCGAGGCAGAGAGCAGGAACGGAAATACCGGTGCGGCCGAGCGGGCGGTGATCCATGAAGAACTCCATCGCGCGTGACTGGCAGACGCGCATGCGGTTGCGGAAAATTGTTCAGGCGTGTGGCGGATCAGCCGTCCATTTTCACGCCAGCCTGCTTGATGATTTTATCGAGCTTCGCCAGTTCGGCAGCATGATAGGTTTTCCACTGCTCTGGCGTGCGCGGATTGACGAGGATGCCCTGCTTCAGCGCGCCCTCAATGACAGCCGGCTTTTTCAGTGCGGCCAGCACAACCTCGGTCAGCCGCGCCAGCACTGGCGCAGGGGTTCCTGCGGGCGCGAAAATGCCGTTCCAGGAATCAAACTCGTTGTTGGCGACGCCCTGATTTTTCAGCAGCGGCACATCCGGCAGTTGCGGCGCCGGGTTGTCGGATGCAATCGCGATGGCGCGGATCGTGCCGCCCTGCACCTGCCCCAATATGGCTGACAGCGTCGAGAACGCCACATCAATGCGTCCGCCCACCATTTCCTGTGCGAGCTGTGCTGCGCCACGGAACGGAACATGCACCATATCGATGCCGGTGTTGATGCGGAACAATTCCATGGCGAGATGCGAGCCGGAGCCATTGCCGGTCGAGCCGTAATTCAGTTTGCCAGGCTGACTTTTGGCGAGCGCCACCAGTTCCTGCACATTTTTCACGGGCAAATCTTTTTTCACAACCAGCGCATGCTGCAGATCGACCGTGCCGGCGACAGGCGCAAAATCCTTCACCGCATCATAGCCGAGGTCCTTGAGTAGAAAGACATTCGAGCCGTGCGTCTGGTTATTGCCGGCCATGATGGTGGTGCCATCCGGGTCAGCTTTTGCAACCGCCCGCGTGCCGACCGCGCCGGATGCGCCGGGCATGTTCTCGACGATCACCTGCTGGCCGAGCGGGCCGGAAATTTCCTGCGCAATCAGCCGCGCCAGCACATCGGTCGGCCCGCCGGCGGGATAGGGCACGACGATTTTCACCACCTTGCCCGGCGACCATTGGGCCTGTGCGAGCGTCGGTGCGAGCGTTGCCCCGGCCATCAGGCCAAGCGCGGAACGGCGGGTAAACGACATGGGCGTCTCCTGTGATGTTGATTATGGCCAGCGCACGCGCGGCGGCAGGGAAGACAAAATCGCTTCGACATTACCGCCGGTTTTCAAACCGAAGATTGTGCCGCGATCCTGAAGCAAATTAAATTCGACATAGCGGCCGCGCCGGATTTCCTGCTCCTCGCGGTCTGCTTCGGTAAAGGGCAGGGCCATGTTTCGCCGCAGGATCGGATCGTAGGCCAGCAAAAAGGCGCGGCCCACATCCTGCGTGAAGGCGAAATCCGCCTCCGCATCGCCGGTCCAGTGATAATCGTAGAAAATTCCGCCAATGCCGCGCGGCTCGTCCCGGTGCGTGAGGTGAAAATACTCATCGCACCAGCGCTTGTATTTGTCGTAAGGCGCGACAGGTGCATGCGCCTCGCACACCGCGCGCATTTCCTGATGGAACAGCACGGCGTCCGCATCATCTTGCCTGCGCCGCCGCATCAGCACCGGCGTCAAATCAGCGCCGCCGCCGAACCACGGTTTTGTTGTCACCACGAAGCGCGTGTTCATATGCACGGTGGGGGCATTGGGATTCCACGGGTGCGCAATCAGCGAAATGCCGGTGGCGAAAAAACGCGGATCATCCGCCGCGCCGGGAATTTGTTGCGCAAACTCCGGCTTGAACGTCCCGTATACCGTCGAGCAATGCACGCCGACTTTTTCAAACACCCGGCCATGCATCAGGCTCATCACGCCGCCGCCGCCCGGCGTGCCATCGTGATTGGTGCGCACATGGGCCTTGCGCACGAACCGCCCTGCGGCCGCCGGCGCTTCCGCGAACAAAGGGCCAGGACCCTCATCCTCGATCCGCTCAAAGGCGGCGCAGATGGCGTCGCGCAGGGATTGGAACCACGCTTCCGCGCGGGCTTTCATGGCATCGACGGTGGCTGGATCGGCAGGCAGGTGAGGCGGTGATGCAGTCATGGCGCCAAGGATGTATCGCTCTCCGCCACTTCGGGGAAGCCGCCAGTCTGCCTGAGTGCCTCCCCCAAAAGCATGGCGGCACTGAGCGCCACATTCAAGGACCGCAGCCCGGTTCGCATGGGAATGCGGACCTGTCCCTCGCACGCGGTCCGCACATCGTCCGGCACGCCGGCGCTTTCGCGGCCCATGAGCAGGATGTCGCCTGCCGCAAAATCAAAGGCGATGTGGCGGGTCGAGGCCCTGACCGTGGCGAGCACCAGCCGGCGGCGATGCGCGTGCCGCCAGTGGTTGAATGCTTCCCACGAGGGATGCCGCACCACCGCTGCCCGCTCCAGATAATCCATGCCGGCGCGGCGTAGATTGCGGTCGGAGGCATCAAATCCTGCCGGTTCGATAATATCGAGCGGCACGCCGAGGCAGGCGCACAGCCGGATGATCGTTCCGGTGTTCTGCGGAATGTCGGGTTGATAGAGGGCGAGGCGCAAGCCGGCGGGGACAGCCATGGGCGGGGTGATGGGGCTGGGCGGCGCAGCCGTCAAGGCGCGGATCAGCGCTGGCAAAACTGGCGTGCGCGGCCTATCTCTGCCCGGTGACGACTGATGGAATCTCCCCAAAACCGGCCGCACTTCCGGGCGGCCTGTTTGCCCGCCTGTTTCGCTGGCTGGAAACCCGCATCGATATTTTTGCGCCGTTTCCGGACGGGCAGGTGCCGCCGACCAATGTCTGGCGGTTCATGTGGTGGCATATCCGCGAGATCAAGGGCTGGCTGCTGGCGATCCTGCTGACCGGGCTGGCCTTCAGCGGCATTGAGGCCGCGCTTTATCTCATGGTCGGCTGGGTGGTGGATTTGCTGGCCAGCACGACGCCCGATGCGCTCTGGCGCGATCATGGCTGGACGCTGATCGGCATTGCCGCTGTTGTCCTGATTATCCGCCCGATTGTGTATTTCATGAATCATGCGGTGGTCGATCAGGTCGTGATGCCAGCGATCACCAACCGCATCCGCTGGCGCAGCCATGTCTATACCCTTGGTCACGCCCTCAATTATTTCAACAATGATTTTGCCGGCCGTGTCGGCAGCCGCGTCATTCAGGTCGGCCAGTCCGTGCGCGGCGCGACCATCGAGATTGTGGATGATCTCTGGTATGTGCTGGTCTTTGCCGGTGTCGCCATTGGGTTTTTTGCCCAGACCAGCCTGTGGTTCGCGCTGCCGGTGGCGGTATGGCTTGTCGCTTATATCGTGCTGCTCTGGTATTTCGTGCCGCGTGCAATGGCCCGGTCCGAGGCCAATTCCCATGCGCGCTCGCGCGTCACTGGCCGCGTGACGGACGCCTACACGAACATCATGACGGTGAAGCTGTTCGCCCGAGGCGAAACCGAGCGCAATGCCGTCGCTTCGGCACTCGATGTCTGGAACCGTTCCTTTTTTGATTTGACGCGGCTGATCACCGGCGCATCCGCTGTGCTGCAGCTCATCAACAGCTTGCTGATCGTCGTCAGCAGCGGCATGTGCCTGTATTTCTGGGCGCATGGCGCGATGACGCCGGGCGGAGTCGCCGCTGCCATCGCGATCGCGCTGCGCCTTGTGCAGATGTCGGGCTGGGTGATGAACCTGATCCGTGGCATTTTCGAAAATATCGGCGCGGTGCAGGAGAGCATGGAGACCATCGCCAAGCCGCATGGCGTGGTTGATGGCCCCGGCGCAACGCCGTTGGCCGTGACCCGTGGCGAAATCCGTTTCGAGCATGTGCGGTTTCACTATGGCAAGGGCAGCGGCGTTTTCGACGATCTGAACCTGACAATCCGTCCCGGTGAGAAGGTTGGTCTGATCGGACCCTCCGGCGCGGGCAAATCGACGCTCGTGAACTTGCTTTTGCGGCTCTA
>JBOFFO010000510.1:0-4258 GCA_051648665.1 Beijerinckiaceae bacterium
CCGGTGCCGATGATGAACATCGTCAATGGTGGCGCGCATGCGGACAACCCGATCGATTTTCAGGAATTCATGATCATGCCGTTCGGCGCACCGACACTGGCGGAAGCGGTGCGCTGGGGCGCGGAAATATTCCACACGCTGAAAAAGAACCTGCATGACGCCGGGCTTTCCACCAGCGTGGGCGACGAGGGCGGCTTTGCGCCGAACCTTTCTTCAGCAGAGGCTGCGCTCGATTTCGTCATGAAGGCAATTGAAAAAGCCGGGTTCAAGCCGGGCAAGGATGTGCATCTCGCACTCGACTGCGCAGCAACGGAATTCTTCAAGGACGGTAATTACGTCTATGAGGGCGAGGGCAAGACCCGTTCGCCGAAAGAGCAGGCGGCCTATCTGGCGTCGCTGGTGAAAAATTATCCGATCGTCTCGATTGAAGATGGAATGAGCGAGGATGATTGGGCCGGCTGGAAAATGGTGACGGATGCGGTTGGCGGGCAGTGCCAGCTTGTCGGTGACGATCTGTTCGTCACCAATGTGAAACGCCTGTCGGACGGCATTTCCAAGGGCGTCGCCAATTCCATTCTGGTGAAGGTGAACCAGATCGGCTCGCTGACCGAGACGATTTCCGCCGTCGATATGGCGCACCGCGCTGGCTACACCTCGGTGATGTCGCACCGTTCCGGCGAAACCGAGGATTCGACGATTGCCGACCTCGCGGTGGCGCTGAATTGCGGGCAGATCAAGACCGGCTCGCTGGCCCGCTCTGACCGCACCGCGAAATACAACCAGCTCATCCGCATCGAGGAAGAGCTGGGCGCATCGGCGATTTATGCAGGCATGACGGCGCTGCGCGGCAAGAAATAATGCTATGACCCGCGTTATTTCGCGCTAACATACGACCCGCCGGGCGATCCGGCGGGTTTTTTGTTGCGAGCTGGCCATGCCGAAATTTTCCGCCAACCTCACCATGATGTTCAACGAGGTGCCGTTTCTCGAACGGTTCGGTGCAGCGGCGCGCGCCGGTTTTCGCGGGGTGGAATATGTTTCACCCTACGAGCATCCCAAGGAAGTGGTTGCGGCGCTTTTGAAAGAACATGGCCTGACTCAGGCGCTGTTCAACCTGCCGGCAGGCGACTGGAATGCGGGAGAACGCGGCATGGCCTGTATTCCCGGCCGCGAGGAAGAATTTCGTGCGAGCGTCGCCAAGGCGATTGATTATGCGCTGGCGCTCAACTGCAAGACCGTGAATTGCCTGTCCGGCATCAAGCCTGCGGGGGCCGACGAAGCAGAGATGCGCGCGACCTTCGTCGCCAATCTGCGCTATGCGGCGGCAGAAATAAAAAAGGCCGGCGTGCTGCTGATTGCCGAGCCGATCAATTTTTACGACATGCCGGGATTTTATCTCAACACATCGAAACAGGCGCTATCGATTTTCGATGAGGTTGGGTCTGACAATCTCAAGCTGCAATATGACATCTACCACATGCAGCGCATGGAAGGCGAAATTGCCGCCACCATCGAGCGGCTTCTGCCACGCATCGGCCATTTCCAGATCGCGGCCAATCCGGGCCGGCATGAGCCTGATTATGGCGAGATCAATTATCCCTGGCTGTATCAATTCATCGACGGGCTGGGCTACACCGGCTGGATCGGCGCGGAATACAAGCCGCGCGGAAAAACCGAGGACGGGCTGGGATGGCTGAAGGCGGCGCAAACGGTGTGAGCCGCTCGCTTAGCTCAGCATGGCCACCGTATCATCGCTTTGCGCGAGAATTTGCCGCTGCGCCGCAATGGCCTGCGAAACCTGATCGATGGCGATGCGGTAGGCGTTCATGCCGGCCTGATCGAAGCTGTGATCGACGGCAAGGCGCAGCGTCGTTTCCAGAATTTTATCGGCCTCTTCCTGCAACGCATCGAGTGTTGCCTCATCCTCCGTGGCGCGGACCTGATGCAGAATATCGATCAGCCGCGCGAGGCCCTTCATGGACTCCTGCCGCTCACGCGTGTTGGCGCGGCTGACCAGAGCGGCCATGATGGAGCCGACGATGGAGACGATCATCACACCGAGATACATCCAGTCGCCGTAGCGCTCAAAAAAAGTCAGCGTCTCGCCATCGAGCCAGGCTTCCGAGCCGGGATGCAGCGGCAGCGGATCATTTTTTTCCGTTGATGGCGCTTCAATGCCTTGCGCAAAAGGCAGTTCCGCCAGCAGCGATTGCTTGGCGTCGAGCATCAGCCGTGTGACTTCACCAGCGGCTGAGTCCGACAGCGTACGTTGCGCCATCAGACGGTAGGTGATCGCAACAGACTTGATCGGTTCCGGCGGGCGCGGCGGGTCACCGCCAAAGGCACCGCGCACGAGATCGGACGCTTCCACCGCGCGGTTGCGCCCGGCAATCGCTTCCGCCTCCGGGATGGGGATGAAGCGCACCTTGTCCTCGCCGACACTGCGCGCCATCGCCGCCACCGCATCGGCAAAATTCCGGCTTGTCGCGGGGGCAACGGCGAAAATGGCGTCAACAACACCGTCCTTTAGCACCGCGCCGCGATCAGCCTGATCAATGAACTGGATTGTCACGCTGTCGCGCGGCAATTCGTAGTGCGCAAGGATGGTCTGCAACAGTTGCGCATTGCCGGGCACATTGCGGCTGACGCCGACGCGGCGGCCGCGCAAATCCGTGATGCGCTCGATGCCCCGGTCTGCGGCCGTGACAATCACCGCATAGGAGCGGCGCAGGGTCATCACGGTCAGGCCGGAGACCGGAATCGCCTGATCGCTGCGGATCACCGCAAGCTGCACCTTGTCCTCATCCAGCCGTTTGGCGGCATCAACAGGGCTGTCAGCCAGCACCAGCCGGAAGCGGTACGGTGATTTTTCGCGCGCCAGATATTGCGCCACGCCGGCCATCAGGCGCACATCCTCGGACCCGATGGGACCAACGGCAACGCGCAGCACCGTGGGACGCTGCAAATATTGCCAGCCCAGCGCCGCCAGCGCGACGCCGAACAGGAGCATGGCAATCAGGGGCGGGCCAACGCGGCGCATGCAATCAGACAATCCGGAATAAGAAAAATTGACGCTCAAGGTGAGCGGATGCGCGGGCGCGGTCAACCGCGCCCTTCGTTACAATTTCGTCATTCGCCGTGAGGATCAGGCCTTGCCGCGCTTGATATTGCGCGCGCCATAGGTGCGCAGGCGCAGGGCATTGAGACGGATGAAGCCCGCTGCATCGCGGTGATCGTAGGCCACCGCGCCTTCCTCGAAGGTGACGAGATCCTGATCGTAGAGCGAATAGGGGCTTTCGCGGCCGATGACCCAGCAATTACCCTTATACACCTTAAGCCGCACGCGGCCGGTGACGAAACCCTGCGATTTGTCGATCAGCGCCTGCAACATCTCGCGCTCCGGCGAGAACCAGAAACCGTTATAGATCAGCTCAGCATATTTGGGCATCAGCTCATCCTTGAGATGGGCCGCGCCGCGATCGAGTGTGATGGATTCCATCGCGCGGTGGGCGATGGCGAGAATGGTGCCGCCCGGCGTCTCATACATGCCGCGCGACTTCATGCCGACGAAGCGGTTCTCGACCAGATCGAGCCGGCCGACACCGTTGACACGGCCAATTTCATTGAGGGCGAACAGCAGCGCCGCCGGCGACATTTTCTGGCCGTTCACGGCCACCGCATCGCCTTTTTCAAAATCAATTTCGACGATGGTGGTCTTGTCCGGCGCCTCTTCGGGGCTGACTGTGCGAGAATACACATAATCCGGCACTTCCACCGCCGGATCTTCCAGCACCTTGCCTTCTGACGAGGTGTGCAACAGGTTCGCATCGGTCGAGAACGGCGCTTCACCGCGCTTGTCCTTCGCAATGGGGATCTGATGATCCTCGGCGAATTTGATGAGCTGTTCGCGCGAACGCAAATCCCACTCCCGCCACGGCGCGATGACCTTCACATTGGGATTCAACGCGTAATAGCCGAGTTCAAACCGGACCTGATCGTTGCCCTTGCCGGTGGCGCCGTGACAGACCGCATCGGCGCCGACCTTCTGGGCAATCTCGATCTGGCGCTTGGCGATCAGCGGGCGCGCGATGGAGGTGCCGAGCAGATAGACGCCTTCATACATCGCGTTGGCGCGCATCATCGGGAACACATAGTCGCGGACAAATTCCTCGCGCAGATCCTCGATGAAGATATTTTCCGGCTTGATGCCGAGCAGTTCCGCCTTGGCGCGCGCCGGCTCCAGCTCCTCGCCCTGACC
>JBOFFO010000511.1:0-2717 GCA_051648665.1 Beijerinckiaceae bacterium
CACTCCGCGACCGATGACATATGTTCCAATATCAAGGCCATCCCAGCGAGCGTATCGCTGCCGGAAGAATGCCCAATCGCGATGATTTTCTTCATCTCTGCAACAGCACGCGCCTGTGCACCGATCGCCAGGGCATGCAACAGCGCGTGAATGGACTCATGTGCGATGCCTTCGCAAGCCGCTTTCAACAAGGCAAAGCTCAGCGGTGTTGTCGCATTGTTCGGCAATGTGGCCAGCGCGCATTCAATGCCTGCAATGATCGCCGGCGCGCCGAGCGCATGTGCCGCCAGCAGCACTCCGCCAATATAATCATCCCCTGCCGGGGTCAGGCCGTTTCCAAGCCCGACCAGATCGGCAACCGGTGCTGTGCCGGTCGGGCTTTCAATCCAGTTGCGCAGCACTGCAATGCGCTTGCGCGCAGCGCGGCGCGTCCAGTCAACGGGTCCGGACTCATCTTCACTGCACAAGAGCGAACCGGGCACCGCGCAGCGCCGGGCTTGCGCGCATAGGTGGCTGATGAGCGCGCCGCTGGCGCGCAACTTCGACGCATCCACCGCTGCGGGCTGCCAGAGCGGCGCAGCGCGCCACTGCAAGACTGCCAGACCTTCGATGCACAGACGCTCTGCATCCACGCACACATGCGCACCCACACGCACGCGCGCAACATCCAACCCATCGACAAGGATATTCAGTGGCCCATGGCCCAGTGCAGGCGCCACAAGACAAATCACATCTCCGCCGATGCTGATGTGCAGGCTGCGGTCGAACACCGCGATCACTTTCCCATTGCGCGCGCCACACGCCAAAATGCGCGCGGCGACAGGGCCGATGCCACGCAGTCTCGGCATTATGCGCGCTTTTTCACATCATCGGCCACGACATGGGTTCCCGCCTCGCCGCGCAAGCAGGCCATCGCCTCATGCAGCGCGCCAATCACAACTCGCTCGCCGCCGCCTTCGAGAAATCGGATGGCCGCATCGACTTTCGGCCCCATGCTGCCGGGCGGAAATTGCCCCTGCGCATGCCACGCCTTCATCTCACTCAGCGTGACTTCATCGAGGAACTTTTGATCCGGCTTGCCGAAATTGATCGCGACTTTCGGCACGGCGGTGAGGATCATCATGGTGTCGATATCCAGAACATTGGCCATCAGCGCCGAGGTCTGGTCCTTATCGATTACCGCGTCGATGCCCTTGCGCACCCCTTTGGGTCCGCGCACCACGGGAATGCCGCCGCCGCCGCCGGCAATGACTACCGTGCCGCGCCGCGCCAGCACCTGAATGAGCGAAATATCGCAGATATGTTTCGGCTTCGGTGACGGCACGACATGACGCCAGCCACGGCCAGAATCTTCCTTCATGTGCCAGCCCAGTTCGTCCGCCACAGCTTTTGCCTGATCCTCGCTGAAAAACGGGCCGATGGGCTTGGTCGGATTGGCAAAAGCCTCATCCTTGGGGTCGACCTCGACCTGCGTCAGCAGGCAGGCGACGTGACGCGGATTATCAGCTTCGCGCAAAGCATTTTCGAGTGATTGCATCAGCAGATAAGCGATACCGCCCTGTGAATGGGCGACACAGATATCGAGCGTCATCGGCGGAATGCGGTCGCGCGTCAGCGCCTGGCGCATGAGAATTTTCCCCACCACCGGGCCGTTGCCGTGGGTGATGATGAGATAATTGTCGAGCAGCGCCAGCGGCAGCAGCGCCTGCGCCGTTTCATCGGCAATTCTTTTTTGCTCTTCGGATGTGCCGGAAATATTTTCCGGGTGTGTGGCGTTGCCGCCAATGGCGACAAGCACGCGCTTGGGAATAGCGATGGGCTTGGCGTTCATCGCACCGTTCTCCCGTTATGACTGGATCGCGGACAAGGCGAGCGCTGCTGCATCCGCATTGGATGGCGCAACATGAACGCCGGCGCTGCGCAGAATGGCGACCTGCCGCGACAACACCTGCGGATCGTCATCGACGCCGGTGACAGAGGAGACGATATGCGGCCCGCCCGCCGGCCTGTTCGCGATCACTCCGGCAAGATGTCCCGCCGGATCCATGTGGCCGCCATAGCCAAGCACAATATCGATCAGCACGACGCCGACGCTTGTATCAGCAAGCGCTTCACGCAGCACATCGTCGCGCACCGAGGGTTCGATCATCGGGTGCGGGCGGCCGCGCGTATATTCATCATCGCCGAGATCGACCATGACATGGGCGCCGTGAAGGCCCTGCATCTGCGTTGCGCCCGGCACCGGCACGTTCGACGATACCGCAATACCAGCATCGCGGAACACAAGCTGCGCTTCCGCGCAGAGCGTGCCGCCGGAAAAAAGGCCGCGCACAAGCCGCCCGCCATTGGCCGGCTTCGGCAGCGCGCTGCGCTCCTGCGCGAGACCGCGTCCGATCGCCATTTCAGCCGCCTGCTTCAGTGTCGCTGCTGCCTTTGCATTGGCCGGCAATGTCACATCACGCGCGCCGATGAAGCAGACCGTGAACGGTTTCTTGCTTCGCGCCATGCGCGCTGCAATTTTTTCCGCCACCGCCGCAGCCGGTGGTTTGGAAATCATTACGATGTGATCAGTGTCATTATCCGCATCCAGCAGGTCGATGGCCTGCAAGGCGGTGACGCCACCGACATCGGCCTTGAGATCGCGCCCGCCGGTGCCGATGGCGTGGGAAATGCCGCCGCCCATCTGCGCGATGAGGCATGATACTTCCTGAATGCCG
>JBOFFO010000512.1:0-4446 GCA_051648665.1 Beijerinckiaceae bacterium
CAGGTAAAACATGCGCCGGCAATCCTTCGCCATGGCGCGCCAGCATGTCGATGAGTGCACGCCCGTGATCCTCGTCATGCAGAAGAATAATCCCGTCGCGTCCGCCGGCATGCGTATAAGTCGTCATCAGCGTGCGCAACCGGCGCATCAATGCATCCGCAGGCGGCAACGCGTATGACGCCGCGCCGGTTGGGCACACGGCGGCGCATGAGCCGCAGCCCGCGCAAATTTCGGCCGAGATTGTGACCGCATTGCCATTGGGTGTGATTGCGCCGGTCGGGCACAAGTCCAGACACCGCGTGCAGCCCGTCTTGGCGGACCGCTGGTGCGCGCATAGCGCTGCATCGAAGGCAATGTAGCGCGGCTTGTCGAAGGTTCCGATCAAGGCTGCCGCCTCGGCAATGGCGCGTTGAACGGCAACGGCATCACCGGAATGGGCGCGCAGATAACCGGCGCGCAATTCATGCGCAGGAAAAAGGGCTGTGCCGCCGCTGAGATCGAGCAGAATATCGGCTTGCGAGACTGCGCCATCGCGCCCCGCGCCAAAGCGCAGCGTATCGCGCGACGACGGCGCGGCTTCCGCAAAGTCATCGACCGTCAACGCAAACGCGCCGAGATAGCCGACGGCGTTGCGGATATGCCCACGCAAGATCGGAATATCATTCACCGGCGGTGGTGTGATGGCGCCGGGCCTGTCGAGGAGTACGGTCACATCAAGGCTGTCCGCCAGTTGCCGCGCGGCGGCAATCGCCGTTTCGTCGCGGCCATACACCAGCACGGCGCCCTGGCTGGTCAGCGGCAGGAAATGCGGTTGTGGCTGCGGTTCGCAGGCGGCAGCGAGCAACGCCGCCATTTTCGGCGTGGTCTGTGCCGCCTCGCGCGACCATCCCGCATTTTCGCGGATATTCGCGAATGTCAGCGTGCCGGAAAACCCGGCTTCGTCCGCTACTTCCGCGAAGAGAGGCGCTTCCTGCGTGCAGGCCACGGTGACCGGAAGATTCGCAGGCAGCGCCTGCCGGAACTTGTCGAGCTGTGTCCGGCACAGAAACCGCGCTTCGCGGGTGTCATCGACGCCACAGGCGCGGCCAATCGCTGCCGCATCGACCGGCATGGTGTCTTCGCAGGAGCACACGAAAACGGTGCGCTTGGCGTCGGCGGGCACGGACATCCGGTCTCCGAAAAAAAGGCGGACTGATCAGTTGCCGGCATGGATGGCAACGGGCGGCCCACCCTATATAGGAGGCGACCGCGTGTGGAAATGCGCCGGCAGGCACAAGCAGGCTAGGGAAAAAGAAGACCGTGGGGAGACTGGGGCAGGGCATGGCGGCAACGGGATTGGAGCGTAAGCTGGATTTGCCGCCATTGCTGCGCGCCGTGACGTTGCGCGAAGCGGGCGATGCCTTTGCCCATGCGCAGGCCATCGCAGCGCGCGAGGGCGCGGGAACACTGGTCTGGGTCCGCCGCTTCGATCTGGCGGAATTTGCGGTCGTGCTGGAACCGGATGAACCGCTCGGATCCGCGCGCCGCGTTTTTCTCGCCGGCATGAATGCACTGGCCGATGCCATTGCGGTGCTCGCGCCGCCGGAGCGGCCCCTCAGTTTTGATTGGCCGGGAACCCTGCGGTTTGACACCTCGATCATCGGCGGCGGGCAACTGGCTTGGCCGGCAGGCGCCGACGAGAAAAAGCCGCCGGAGTGGCTCGTCTTCGGCGCGATGGTTCGGCTCTACGGCTCGGCGGAGATCGCTCCGGGTTTTGTTGGACTTGGCGCATCGCTCGCCGATACGGGCTTTGAAGAAATTGATGCTGCCCGCATTGTTGAAGCCTTTGCCCGGCATTTCATGGCATCGGTGGACGCATGGCAGCGCGATGGTTTTCGCCATGTCGCGGAGACGTATTGTGCGCGGCTGCCGGAGAAAGAAAACACGCGGCGCGGCATCGACAGCAATGGCGATTTGCTGGAGCGGCCTGCTGGCAAGGCCAATCCTGTCACGCGGCATGCCTTGCTGCCGCATGTGCGCGCGCGCCCGGTCTGGATGGATGAAGCGGGGGAGCCCGTGCTGTGAAGCTGTTGCGCGCCATCCGGCTCGATCCATCGGACACATTTGTTTTTGAAAACGCCGCCGAGCCGGGTGAAATTATTGTCGCCGGGTCTTTTGCCTTCTGGCATTGCGACGCTGCGGCGCTCACGGGCAAACAGCGCAGCGCCTTCCGTGGCGGATTTCTTGGTGTGACCAGCGGCGGCTTTTCCACGCTGGCGCAGGTTTGCGAAGTCACGGAGGCCGAAAAAGACGCAGCCTGCGCCGCGCTGGCCAGCCTGCTGATGAAAGAGTTCGGTGCGCCGACGCTGGAAGCTGCACTTCCTGCGGCGCAGGAGGAAATCGCGGCAAGCGCCGGGCTGGCCGACCATGCGCCTGAAACCCTGATCGCCATGCATAGGTCTATCGGCGACGATGGCGAAATCACCGAACAGTTTCGCACGCTGCATCGTCGCGCAGAAACCGATATGGGTCTCGATCCGAAGCATTACCGCGCCTTCACTTTTTTCGAGAGCGATGCGGCTGACGCCGAGAGGGTCGATTTTGACCGCCTGATGAAGGACAAGGGGAATGCCTGATTTCTGGCTGTCATCTGGCCACCATTTGCTCGACCGTTCCGGCTCGGGTGGACTGACGGTCACCGACGAATATCTGAAAGCCTTTCTGGCCCGGCCCGAACTCGTGCCGCCGCCAGAAGCCTGTCCGGTGGAACTCGGTGTCCATGCCCAGCTCTTGGAGGATCCGCGCAAAACGATTGGCAAAGATGAGGTCGCGTTGATGCAAGATGCGGATGCGCGCGAGAACTGGACTGCGTTTCTTGCTTTCCGTGATCACCTGCTGGCCCATGACACGGTTGAGGCGGCTTATGTCGCGCTGTTCCGCAAGGGTGTTGGCGCGACGCCGCCTTTGTTCATCAATCAGCTCGTACATGTCATCGCCCGCAATATGCTCGATGCCGAGACCGATCCGGTGGCGCTGCGTGCCGCGGAACTGCTGTTCCGCCCTCAGAAACTCACGGTGCATGAGGGCGCGATCCTGCTGGCGGATGCCGAGACCATCGAAGGTCACGAGCAGGCCCGGGCATCATCGCCACTGCTGACCATGCTGGGCGGCGAAGCGGTCACCGAACTCGATATTCTCGGCGACGCAAACCGGGACAATTATTTCAACCGCAGCGACCTGTTCGATTTCGTGCTGGATTTCCGCCCCGCCGCGCCATCGCGCACAGCATTGGGCAAGGTGTTGGCGGACTGGATCAAGCACCTGCTCGGCCATGAAGTGACCATCGAGTTTCTGGACAAGGTCGAAGACCGCAACTGGAGCTGGTTTGTCGGGCTGGATGCCGAAGGCACGCGCATCGGCAATATGCTCTGGACCGGCAAGCACTGGAACGAGGACGATCAGAACCGCGTCGTCGCGCTCTATCGTCTGACCTTCGCTGAGCCATCCGTCATGACCGAGCAAACACGCGGGAAGCCTGTCTATCTGATTTTGGGCATGACCCCGGACCAGATGGTCCGCCTCAAGCCGCAGAATCTGTTGACCGGCCTGCCGCTCGCGAAGCCGGCGTGACTGTGAGACAATAGCCCATGCCTTACGAATACCTGCCGGTGTCCGTCATCGTCGAAGAAAGCCCGCCCGTCAGCGAATGGGCGACGACGAGCTATGTGCCGGTCGATATTCTGCCCGGCCATGCGGCCACCCCGGTCTGGACGCCGTTAGGGCCGGGCCTGCGCGGCCAGCGGATTTTTGCCGGGCTGGCGAGCATCGAGCTTTTTTCAGGCGACGCAGGTTTTCTGCGCGATAATCTCCTCAGCGGCGATGCAAAGCTGTGGGTCGTATTGCGGCCCACGGGCAACACGCCGCCGGTCGAGTTGGTGGGCGTGCATGCGGACCCGACCGAAGGCGAGGCAGCGACCTATACGCCCGATGATCAGGTCACGACCCTGCCGATGCCGGACAGCCTTGGCGGTGTGATCGCTGAATTTGTCACGCGCCATTATGTCGAGCGGCCCTTCGTCAAACGCAAACGCGACCAGTTCCGCGAGGACGGCGCGCCCGTTGAACCGCAACGCCGCCGCCGCGAAGGGAACTGGTGATGACCGGTAATTTTTTCGACCGCTGGTCGCGCCGCAAGACGGAGGCTGCCAAATCTGAGGCCACCAGGACGGACGCTGCCAAACCGCCGCTGTCCGATGCGCAGGATGAGGCATTGCCTGATCAGGCCAAACCGCCCCTCACCGCGCAGGATATTGAGGAATTGATCGCGCGACTGCCCGATGTTGCGAGCCTGACGGCAGAGAGTGATTTTACCGTTTTCATGCAGCCTTGGGTGCCTGCCGATCTCAAGCAGAATGCGCTGCGCAAACTCTGGACCGTCGATAAATCCGTGCTCGAGCATGTGCCGCT
>JBOFFO010000513.1:0-2695 GCA_051648665.1 Beijerinckiaceae bacterium
TCGCTAGGGTGAAGGTCAGCCTTCGGGGCTGCCGGCTTGTGGAGGGCCAGACCATGAATCGCCGCCAGATTGCGGTCGGGTGCCTTGCCGCCTGCGCGGTGCCGGCCTTCATGTCGCCCGCATCCGCCCAGGAGCGCGACCCCACGTCGCAGGAGCGTGCCCGCGTCGAGGCGGCTCTGCGCGCGCTCGGCTTCGTCGATTGGGGCCTGATCAAGCATGATGACGATGTCTGGACCATCGAGGATGTCATCGATGCGGATGGCCGGGCTTACTATCTGGAACTGGATGCCGATGATTTCAGCGTGCAGCGCAAGGACGCCGATGATTAAGGCGCTCCGGCGCCGCATTTTTGGGTCGCGCATGATTGCCCAAGCGTTTGCCCCGTCGCATCATGGCGGCAGACTCAAGGCAGCGGTAGGGACGGGAGGCGTCACGCTTGACGAGCCATTCGCGCGATACGCCGCAGTTTTTCCTGACCGCGCCGACAGCGTGCCCCTATTTGCCGGGCCAGCAGGAGCGCAAGGTGTTCACACATCTGGTCGGCCCGCGCGCGCCGGCGCTGAATGATGCGCTGACGCATGGCGGCTTCCGCCGCTCCCAGACCATCGCCTACCGCCCGGCCTGCGAGAGTTGCCGCGCCTGTGTCTCGGTGCGCGTCTGCGTCCATGATTTTGCGCCGTCGCGCGGCTTTCGCCGCATCATCAGGCGCAATGCCGATCTGGTCGGTGCAGAGGTCGAAAACCACCCGTCTTCGGAACAATATGCGTTGTTCCGCCGCTATATCGATGCGCGTCACGGCGAGGGCGGCATGGCCGACATGAGCGTGCTCGATTACGCCATGATGATTGAGGACAGCCATGTCGACACCCGCCTCGTCGAATATCGCCGGCGCGGGCCAGACACCTTCATCACCGGGCGCGGCGAGGGCGACCTGATCGCCACGGTGCTGGTGGACAGGCTGCGCGATGGCCTCTCGCTGGTCTATGCCTATTACGATCCGCAAATGGCGGACCGTTCGCTCGGCAGCTTCATCATCCTTGACCACATCGCGCGGGCGCGGAAGCGCGGGCTGCCGTACCTCTATCTCGGCTATTGGGTGCAAGGGTCCAAGACGATGGACTACAAGGCCCGCTTCCAGCCACAGGAGCGGTTGCGGGGATCAGGCTGGCTGCGTGAGGACGGATGATCATGCCGGAGATGCCGCGCACGGTTGCCGAACACTTCTATGCCGCCATGGCGCGCCGCGATCACGCGGCAATGGGCGCGCTCTACGCCGACGATGCGACATTCACCGACCCGGCCTTTGGCACACTAAACGCCGCCGAAGCGCGCGCCATGTGGCGCATGCTGATGACGCGCGCGGCGGATTTTTCCGTGACCGCTACAGTGCTGGAGGCCGATGCCGCGCAGGCGCGCACCCGATGGGTGGCGCGCTACACGTTTGGCAAAACCGGACGGAAGGTCGAGAATGACATCATCGCAACAATGACGGTGCGCGACGGAAAAATTACAAGCCACGCCGATGATTTTGATATGGGCCGCTGGATGAAGCAGGCACTGGGCTTGCCGGCCGTTCTGCTCGGCTGGCTGCCGTCCTTCCGCAACAAGGTCAGTACAGGCGCAAAAGCACAGCTCACCGCGTTCATGGCGAAAGAAAAAAGCGGCGCGTGATGCGCCGCTTTATTGTTATGATTTCAACTCGGCGATCAGCGCTTGCAAATCGAGCGGGCGCGTCACCATGGCGAGGTCGCCATTTTTGTCGACCGGCCACTGATCCTGCGGCTTGTCCCAATAAAGCTCGACGCCGTTTTCGTCCGGGTCGCGCAGATACAGCGCTTCGGACACGCCGTGATCGCTGGCGCCATCAAGAGGAATTTTCGCTTCCGCCAGCCGCCGCAACGCATCCGCCAGCGCGGCGCGTGTTGGGTAGAGAATGGCGGTGTGGAACAGACCCGTCGATCCGGGCGGTGGCGGGGAACCGCCTTTGCTCTCCCAGGTGTTGATGGCGATGTGGTGATGATACCCACCAGCCGAAAGAAACACGGCCTGCGCGCCATAACGCTGCATCACCTGAAAGCCGAGCACGTCGCGGTAGAAGCCCAGCGCGCGGTCGATGTCAGCAACCTTGAGATGGACATGGCCAATGCGCGTGCCGGGATCGATGGCGCGCTGCGGCTGCGTATCCGTGGAATGGGGGCGGACAAGTTGGGCGCTCATGGGCGGCCTCCTGCGTTGGATGGCGGGCCGCGCGCTGCGCTGCGCGGCCCTGTTGCGGCTTACTTTTTCAGCTTGGCGGCGTAGGTCGCTACGCGCTCGCCATAGAGGCGGGCCGTCTCCTTGTCGCCCGCCGGCGGCGTCACGTCCGGGCCGGCATTGTCGGACTGGCTGACAGCGCCGATAGCGTAACCGAGGCGGTTGGCCTTCTCCGGCGCAGAGGTCTTGTTGCCTTCCATATTGCCGAGCGGCTGGCCGGTGCCGACCCAGATCATACCATGTTGCATGGCGAGCACGAACATCGAGCCCAGCGTGTTGTCCTTGTTGCCGCCAAACGTCAGACCGTTGGTGAAGCCGCCGGCGATCTTGCCGTTCCACTCGTTGGCCATCCACGGCTTGGCCGAGGCTTCAAAGAAGGCTTTCAGCCCGGCCGCCACGTCGCCCATATAGGTCGGCGAACCAAAGATCACGGCATCGGCCT
>JBOFFO010000514.1:0-5471 GCA_051648665.1 Beijerinckiaceae bacterium
ATGTTGTCTAGACCTTCCTGGCCGAAAATCTCATCGTCCCCGGTGGTGCCGTTGATCGTGTCATTGCGCGGCGTACCGTTGATAGTGTTCGGCATGAGTCTTACTCCGGTTATTCAATCCGGTGGCAGGCTGAAGACGAAAGGCAGGTCAAGTTGCGGTCCAGCGCAATATCATTGGTCCAGCACCAATTCTGGGCACCGGCATATCCGGCTGTTTCAATCCTTGACGAGGTCCATCCTCAAAAACGCCAACCACACCAATAAAGCCTGCCGGCACCTGTCCCCGCACCGGTAGCGGGGTAACGATGCCTTAACTATGGGGGGAGTCAAGCAAGGATCCCTGCGGAGGCGGGCCAGGGATGCGTGTCAGTTCCCGGTGGAACAGGTCAGGCCAGAATTTTCGTCCAGCGACTGCCGGCTCTTGAGGACCGGATCGCGGCTTCGATGAAGGCAACCCCACGCACCCCATCGGCCACAGTAGGAAGCATGACGTTGCGTGAGAGTGTTCGTCTGCTCCGCGCCGCTTCAATGGCCAGAGCGGTTTCTGTGTAAATCGTTGCAAAGGCTTCAAGATAGCCTTCAGGGTGGCCGGACGGGATGCGGGTGATGCGGCTGGCATCAGCCGAGAGAGGGCCAACGCCACGGGCCAGCACACGCGGCGATTCGCCATGGGGCGAGAACAGGAGCTGATTGGGGTGTTCCTGCCGCCACTCCAGCCCAGCTTTTGTTCCATAAACGCGGATTTTCAGGGCATTTTCATTGCCGGGTGCGACCTGGCTTGCCCACAGGGCGCCGCGTGCGCCGTTGGCGAAGCGGAGCATCATTTGCGCATTGTCATCGACCCGGCGGCCGGGCACGAAGGTGGAGAGGTCAGCCGCCAGTTCCGTTACAGTCGTTCCGGCCACGAACTCCGCCAGATTGAAGGCGTGGGTGCCAATGTCTCCGATACAGCCACCAGCGCCAGACCGGGCCGGGTCGGTGCGCCAGGCGGCCTGTTTCTGTCCTGTCTTTTCCAGATCGCTGGTCAGCCAATCCTGTGGATACTCCACTTGCACCAGCCGGATCGTGCCAAGATCGCCATCGCGCACCATGGCGCGCGCCTGCCGCACCATGGGGTAGCCCGTATAATTGTGGGTGAGGCAGAAGATTTTCCCCGACTGTTTCACCATCCCCGCCAGCCGCCGGGCTTCCTTCAATGTGGTCGTCAACGGCTTATCGCAGATGACATGGATGCCAGCCTTCAGGAACGCTGCCGCGACTGGGCTATGCATGTGGTTGGGCGTGACGATGGAAACAGCCTCGATGCCGTCAGGGCGCTGTGCTTCGGCGGAGGCCATGCGCGCAAAGTCGTCATATGTGCGTGACGGATCGAGACCCAGCGCAGCGCCGGAGCGGCGTGCCTTCTCCGGTGTCGATGAGAGTGCGCCAGCCACGAGGCGGTAATGGCCATCCAACCGGGCGGCCATGCGGTGAACGGCGCCAATAAATGCGCCTTCTCCGCCGCCGACCATGCCCAGTCGGATCGGGTTTTGCGCCAGATTGTGCAACGGGTCTGTCTTGGCCGCCGCCATGTCAAAGCCCCAGCATGCGCTTGATCTGCGCCTTGTCTGTTTTGCCGCCGGCAAAATCGTCAAAGGTCTTTTCCGTCACGCGTATGATATGATCACGGATGAAGGGTGCGCCTTCGCGTGCGCCGTCCTGTGGATGCTTCAGGCAGCATTCCCACTCCAGTACGGCCCAACGGTCGTAATTATAGCCAGCGAGTTTTGAAAAAATGCCGGCAAAATCCACTTGACCGTCGCCCAACGAACGGAAACGCCCAGCGCGGTTAAGCCAGGGCTGGTAGCCGGAATAAACACCTTGCCGCCCGTCCGGATTAAATTCGGCATCCTTCACATGAAAGGCGCCGATGCGGCTGTGATAGATGTCGATGAAAGCCAGATAGTCGAGCTGCATCAGCACAAAATGCGACGGATCGTAATTGATTTTGCAGCGGGGATGTTCGCCAGTCGCAGCGAGAAACATCTCGTATGTCGCACCGTCGAATACATCCTCGCCGGGATGAATTTCGTAGCAGAGATCAACGCCGGCTTTATCGTAGGCATCGAGAATGGGTTTCCAGCGCTTGCCCAGTTCGGCGAAGGCAGTGTCGATCAGGCCCGGCGGACGCTGCGGCCATGGATAAACAAACGGCCAGGCCAGCGCGCCGGTAAAGGAAACGCTCGCATCAAGGCCGAGATGGCGCGAGGCCTTTGCGGCGAGTTTCATCTGCTCGACAGCCCAGACTGGACGCGCCTTGGCGTTGCCTTTGACCTCAGCCGGCGCAAAAGCATCGAACGCCTCGTCATAAACCGGATTCACAGCGACGAGTTGACCTTGCAAATGGGTGGAAAGCTCGGTGATGGCAACGCCGTTAGCCTTGGCGACACCCGCCAGTTCATCACAATATGTTTTTGAGTCCGCCGCTTTCTTGAGATCGAACAGGCGGCCGTCCCATGTCGGCACCTGCACGCCCTTGTAGCCGAGATCGCCAGCCCATTTGGTGATGGAGGCCCATGAATTGAACGGTGCGGTATCGCCGGCAAATTGCGCCAGAAAAATTGCCGGACCTTTGATGTTGCTGGCCATGCGCGTTACGCTCCGATCCAGAGTTTCGCAGCATCCGCCTCGGTGAGCGCTGCGGGTCGCTCGATCCGTGAAGTAAGGCGGATGGTTTCTCCGGTTTCGCCGGCCCGCAGCATCGCGGCCATCGCTTCCAGTGCATGACTTGCCAGAGCGCCAGATGCGCGTTGGGCCGTTCCATCGCGTGCGGCGCTCGCTAGTTCGGCAATGCCCAAGCAGCGATAATTGGCGCGATCCGGCATCGATGGCGCCCAGTTTGGTGAGCGCCAGTTCGGCTTGCCAAAAGTGCGGTCGGCAGAATCGACAGTGATCCAGTCGCCGCCTTTGTCTGTATATTCCACTACCCCGCCGAAAAAATTCGGATCCGGCACACGCAAGGAGCCTTCTGTGCCATAGAGTTCGATGGGGGGATGGCCATGCTTCCACACATCCCAGCTCATGGTGAACATGATGTCGGCGCCTGATAGGAAATGCAGCAGCGCCATCACCGTGGTCGGCGTCTCGACGCTGATGCTCTTGCCCTTCATCGGCCCTTCTGCAGAAACAGTGCGCTCCTTGAATCCGGCGGAGGCGCGCGCCTGCACACTCTCGACCGGTCCAATGAGATTGATCAGCGCAGCAAGATAATAGGGGCCCATATCGAGGATCGGCCCACCGCCGGGCTTGAAGAAAAAAGTTGGATCGGGATGCCAATGCTCCATGCCATGCGACATAAGGTGGCAGGACCCGGAAATGACGCGGCCGATTTTACCGCTGTCGATAATTTCGCGCGAGAGCCGGCCGCCAGCACCAAGAAACGTATCAGGCGCACAGCCGATTTTCAGTTTGCGCTTGCCTGCTTCCGCCACCAGTTTTGCGGCATCTGCGGCTTCAACCGTAATCGGCTTTTCGCCGAAGACATGTTTGCCGGCCTGAAGTGCGGCCATACTGACAGAAAAATGGGCGTTCGGCGTCGTCAGATTCACGACAATGTCAATGTCCGCGCGTGCCAGCAATGCCTCAATGCTGAGCGCCTCAACGCCAAACGCATCCGCTTGCGCCAGCGCCGCTTCGGGCCGCACATCGGCACAGGCAATTGTCTTCAGCCCGGCAAATTGATTCATGTTGCGGAGATAGATTGTGGAAATATTGCCGCAGCCAATGATGCCAACACCCAGCGTCTTCATGAATTTTTCCTCAGGACCAGCTTGTTACCGTGGCGTAGGCGTTGCGGGCGAACCGCGCGACATCGTTCGGCTTGTCATGTTCAACCACGAATAGGTTGATATTTGTTGCCCGCATGGCGGACCGCAGCTTTGTCCAGTCGAGCACGCCGTGCCCGGGATCAGCCCAGCCATCCTCGTCGGTCTTTTCGCCGGCTGGCGCGATATCCTTGATGTGGGCGGCGACAACGCGTGTCGCATATTTTTGTAGCGCGACGACCGGATCAGCGTTGCCGCGCACGATCCAGGCCAGATCGGCCTGCCACAGAAGATCCGGGGCTTCCTCGAACATGCAATCCAGAAATGTCTGTCCGGTGGCCGTGCGGCCAAATTCCCAGTGGTGATTGTGCCAACCAAATTTCAGGCCTTCTCCGGTGACGATTTTGCCGATGGCCTTCAATTCTCTTCCCAGATTGCGCCAGTGAGCTTCATCACCCTCACGCTCGCCCATTGGCGGCGCCGGAGCGAAAATTGTTGCGATGCCGAGGCTGCGGCATAGCTGAACAGTGGCCTTGGGGTCGGCGCGCAGCCGGTCCAGCCCGACATGGGCTGTGGGCGCCGTGAAGCGGTATTTTTCAAGCAGGTCTTTCAGGCCGCCCACATCGCCAAAAAGGCCGCCAAAGGGTTCAACCATGCGGTAGCCAATTGTGGACAGAAGCTGCAGCTGCTTTTCCAGCGGTTCAAGCGTGCGCGCAGAATAAAGCTGGAAGGACAGACGATCGGCAGGCTTCACAGGACTTCTCCAGTCAAAGTGTTAAAGGCGTTGTCCGCTCTGTGCGTCGAAGAGCGAGAGATTTTCGGGGGGCAACGACAATGGCAGCATGTCGCCGGGGCGATGACTGTTGTCTGCAGGCTGGCGCACCGAAATGGCTGTGCCATCGGACAGGCGGCACCAAACCAGCGCATCGGAACCCATGGGTTCGATCATCTCGATTTTCGCCATGAGCGCCTGATTGCCCGCCTGACTGCCAGCGCGCACATGCTCCGGTCTAATGCCGAGCACGGCGGGGCGTGCGGATGCCGGGTTGGCAAATTCATAACCGCTCAGGGCAATGCGATTGTCGCCGGAGGTGAACATTGTTGCCGGCCCTTCACCGATTTCACCATTGACGAAATTCATGGCCGGAGAGCCGACAAAGGATGCCACAAAGCGATTAACGGGCCGCTGGTAGAGGTTTTTTGGCGTGTCGAGCTGCTGGATCACACCGCCTTGCATGACGGCAATGCGGTCAGCCAGCGTCAACGCCTCAATCTGATCGTGGGTGACATAAATCATGGTGGCGCCAAGCCGTGCATGCAATCGCTTGATTTCAACGCGCAATTCCGCGCGCAGTTGTGCGTCAAGATTGGATAGCGGTTCATCGAACAGATAAACGCCGACCTTGCGCACGAGTGCGCGGCCTATGGCAACGCGCTGACGCTGGCCGCCAGAGAGGGCTGAGGGACGGCGATCCAGCAAATCCTGCAAACGCAGCATTTTGGCTGCTTCCGTGACACGCGATTCGATTTCTGCCTGGGGCGTGCCGGCCACTTGCAAGCCGAATGACATGTTTTTGCGCACGGTCATGCGCGGGTACAGCGCATAGCTCTGGAAGACCATAGCGATGCCGCGATCCTTTGGTTCTTCCCATGTGACATTGCGGTCGCC
>JBOFFO010000515.1:0-1802 GCA_051648665.1 Beijerinckiaceae bacterium
CCTCCGTCGGGCGGCTGTCTTTCACCTGCGTATCGGCATTGCCGCAATAGGGGCAGCGCATGGGTTACGTGCTCCGCTTTTTGACGTCAGCCGGCAGTCGGCAATCGGCAGTCGTTGAAAACGAAACGGCGCGCGGGCAGCCATTCAGCAATCGAATGAAAAAAGCCGACTGCCCTTTAATGTCTGCCGACTGCTGCAGATCACGCATACAGCGGGAACCGGTCCGTCAGTTGCTTGACCTTGCCGCGCACGGCCGCTTCCACCGCCGCGTTGCCTTCGTCAGAGTTGGCCTTTGACAGGCCTTCCAGCGTTTCCGCGATAAGCTGGCCGATGGTCTGGAATTCCGCGACCCCGAAGCCGCGCGTCGTGCCCGCCGGCGTGCCGAGACGGATGCCAGAGGTGACGAACGGCTTTTCCGGATCGAAGGGAATACCATTTTTGTTGCAGGTGATATGGGCGCGGCCCAGCGCGGCTTCCGAACGTTTTCCGTTGACATTCTTGGGACGCAGATCGACGAGCATGAGGTGATTGTCAGTGCCGCCGCTGACAATATCGAAGCCGGCTTGCTTCATGGTTTCGGCCAGTGCCTGCGCGTTTTTCACGACATTGTGGGCATAGGTCTTGAATTCCGGCGTCAAGGCCTCGCGGAAAGCCACGGCCTTGGCAGCGATGACATGCATCAGCGGGCCGCCCTGCAAACCGGGAAATACGGCGGAATTGATTTTCTTGGCGATGTCCTCATCGTTGGTGAGGATCAGACCGCCGCGCGGGCCGCGCAGGGATTTGTGCGTGGTCGATGTCACGACATGCGCATGCGGCACGGGCGAGGGATGCGCGCCACCGGCCACGAGACCGGCGAAATGCGCCATGTCCACCATGAGATAAGCACCGACCGCATCGGCAATTTTCCGGAACCGCGCAAAGTCCCATGTGCGGGAATAGGCCGTGCCGCCGGCGATAATCAGCTTCGGCTTGTGCTGCATGGCCAGCGCCTCAACCTCATCGAGATCGAGGCGGTGGGTTTCACGCTGCACGCCATAGCTGACGACATTGAACCATTTGCCGGACATGTTCACCGGCGAGCCGTGGGTGAGATGGCCGCCGGAATTCAGGTCAAGGCCCATGAAGGTGTCGCCGGGCTTCAGCAGTGCGAGAAACACCGCCTGGTTCATCTGGCTGCCGGAGTTGGGCTGCACATTCGCGAATTTCGCGCCGAACAATTGCTTGGCGCGATCAATCGCCAGCTCTTCGGCAATATCAACATACTGGCAGCCGCCGTAATAGCGCTTGCCCGGATACCCTTCCGCATACTTGTTCGTCATGATCGACCCCTGCGCTTCCAGCACAGCGCGGGAGACAATGTTCTCCGAAGCAATAAGCTCGATTTCGTCCCGCTGGCGACCGAGTTCCAGACCAATCGCGCGGGCGATTTCCGGGTCGATCTCGCTCAGCGGAGCGGAAAAGAAGCGGCTGGTCTGGTTCATGGGGCAATCCTTCAAAAGTGGCGGGTGGCCGGGGGCAAAGCGGCCCGCCAGAACGCGCCGCCGCATAGCATGCTGCCGACGCGAAGGGAAAGCAGGAAGACAGACGCGGCCAGCCAGTCCAACGGTGGCCTACAGCTTCACCAACGCCCGTGATTAGTGGGCGGCGGCAACGCCCTTTTTCCGGGGCCAGAGCTTTCCGACGAGACTGACCACCGGGATCAGGGCTGCGCCAAGGATAAGACCCACAACCCCGGCACCGATGGCCTCCGCGATCCATTGCACGACAGCGTTGCCTGCGGGCATGGCCTGCCCGGCCCA
>JBOFFO010000516.1:0-2311 GCA_051648665.1 Beijerinckiaceae bacterium
GTCACCCCGCAGGCTGCGCACGATGCCGCCCATGAGGCTGCCCGCGATACCGCCGCCGGCAACGCGCCTGCCATGGCCGCCGGGCTCGCCGCTTCGCCCTTCCTGTTTCTCACCAGCATCAATTTCATCAACTGGCTCGGCTTCGCCGCATGGCAGGCGCTGCTCAACAATTTCGCCCGCGAGCAGGCCGGCTTTGACGGCGCGGCCATCGGCATCCTGCAGAGCGTGCGGGAAATTCCCGGCTTCCTCGCCTTCACCGCCGTGTTCTGGTTCATGCTGATGCGCGAGCAGACACTCGGCTATGCCAGCCTTCTGCTGCTCGGCGTCGGCGTGGCGCTGACCGGCTTCTATCCGAATTTCTACGGGCTGCTGATCACCACCATGATCATGTCCGTCGGCTTCCATTATCTGGAGACGGCCAATCAGGCGCTGCAACTGCAACTGCTGCCGAAGGCGCAGGCGCCGAAGCTGCTGGGCCGCATTGCCGGCTGGGGTGCGGTCGCGCAGGTCGTGGCCTATTCGTCGATCTGGCTGGCATGGGATTTTTTCAGACCCACCTACCAGACCATGTATCTCGCCGCCGGCATCGCCACCGTGGCGCTGACGCTTGTGGCGATGCTGTTTTTCAAACGCTTTGAGGGGCCGACGCCGCAGCGCAAGGGCATCGTGCTGCGCCAGCGCTACGGGCTTTATTATGCGCTGACCTTCATGAGCGGCGCGCGCCGACAGATCTTCATGGCGTTCGGCGCGTTCCTGCTGGTCGAGCGGTTTGGATTTTCCGTGTCCGACATCGCCAAGCTGCTGATCGTCACCTGCCTGATGAACACCTTCGCCGGGCCGCGCCTTGGCGCGCTGGTTGGCGCACTCGGCGAACGGCGCACGATCATGTTTGAAAATGTCACGCTGATTGTCGTGTTCATCGGCTATGCACTGGCCGCGCAAGGGCTGTTCGGATCGTGGGGCGGCACGCTCGCGGCACTGTTCTTCATTGTCGATGGCGTGTTCTTCACGCTCACCATCGCGCAGAAAACCTATTTCCAGAAAATTGCCGACCCGGCGGACATCGCGCCGACCGCAGCGGTCGCCTTCACCATCAATCACATCGCGGCCATCGCCATTCCCGTGGTGTTCGGCATGATCTGGCTGTGGAGCCCGACCTTCGTATTCCTCATCGGCATCGGCATCGCCTGCATGTCGCTGGCGTTATCGTTTATCGTGCCGCACGAGCCGCGCGCCGGCTTCGAGACGACGCTCAGGCGCGCGTAATTTTTCGGTCCTGTTATTGTGATTGTTCGTGGAGGCGCGGCGAAAGCCATCCTCAATCATCCCGCCGGTCATTCCGGGGCGCGGCATTAGCCGCGAACCCGGAACCCAGTTCTGGAGTCCCTCTGCGCCTTGTTGCTGGGTTCCGGACTGGCGCTGCCGCGCCATCCGGAATGACGCGCGCTGGGGATGGCGCAAATATAAACGCGCTCAAGTAGCCGATAGCCGGTAGCGCAAATACAAACGGCCTCATGTAGCCGATAGGCGGTAGGCCAATCAGAAAAGGGCGCACGGAAGCGGCGGGGGCTATCGCGGCAAGGGCTGCGATCGCCGATGTGTATTCAGAAGTGTGTCCGGGCCGCTGCCAGCGAACCCGCGCCGCTTCCGTGCGTGATGTTTGAGGCCTGCTTCGTACGCTGTCCGGGGGCTTACCCTCACCCGGCTTCCACACCAGACCGGAGGCCTTGCCAGCGCCCCGCCTCTCCACCCCTCACCGGCGGGTCTTCGCCGCCGTTTCGGGATGGCGCGGTCAACGCCAGCGCCGCCTGCGCGCCTTGTGTGCCTGTTGGTCCGAGGCTGTCGAACCCCACCGCACGACTTGAGCCGCGATGGATGCAGCGTGCGTGACGCGCCGCGCTCCAAAGCCACCACCACCCCGCACCCGCCCGACACGCTCGCGAACGCCCCTTTGTGGCGCGGGGATGGGCGTGTTATAGGAATTTATTCAGGAAATGTCAAGGGATTTCCCGCCGCCCGTCGGGTTATCCTGCGGTGATGGCAGATGGGCTGCGTGCGGCCTTCAACCCCCACCATTCCAGTGCGGCCAGCGCCGCCACGGCGACGGACTGCACCAGCACGAATGCAGTGCCCAAACTGGTGGTTGGCGCCAGCGAGGGGCTTGCCAGCAGCAACAGGCTTTCCAGCACCCACAGGCCGTTGCCAGCGATGATGAGCAGCACCGCCCAGCGGGTCAGCGGGCGGCGACGGGCGGTCCACAGCATGAACGCGGCCGATGGAAACAGCAGCAGGCCGGCGTAGCGCATCAATT
>JBOFFO010000517.1:0-3544 GCA_051648665.1 Beijerinckiaceae bacterium
TAACCTGACCGTATGTCCATGACCGTTTCCCAACCCTCATCCATCGACGCGACCCATGCTTTGCTGACGCACGGCAATTATGTGGCCGACCGCGCGCTGGCGACGGTGGTGTTTCTCGCGCTGAAAATGCAGCGTCCCCTGTTCCTCGAGGGCGAGGCGGGCGTCGGAAAAACCGAAATCGCCAAGGTTCTGGCGCGCGTGCTGGGCCGCAAGCTCATCCGCCTGCAATGCTATGAGGGGCTCGATTCCGCCGCGGCCCTGTATGAATGGAATTATGCCGGACAGATGATGGCGATCCGGCTGGCGGAGGCGAGCGGATCGGCGTCGGGCGACGCGCTGGAAAGCAATATCTTCTCCGAGAAATTCCTCGTGCGGCGGCCTTTGTTGCAGGCGCTGGAGCCGCAGGAGGGCGGGCCGCCGGTTTTGCTGATCGACGAGCTTGATCGCGCGGATGAGGCGTTCGAAGCGTTTTTGCTGGAAATCCTGTCGGATTTTCAGGTGACCATTCCTGAATTGGGGCATGTGAAAGCGGTCGAGCCGCCGATTGTGATTATCACGTCGAACCGCACGCGCGAAATTCATGACGCGCTGAAACGGCGCTGCCTGTATCATTGGGTGGATTATCCCAATGCGGAGCGCGAGATTGCGATTGTTAAAACGAAGGTGCCCGGTGTTTCCGCCAAGCTGACCGCCGAGATCGTGGCGTTCGTGCAGGCATTGCGCAAGGAAGAATTGTTCAAGTCGCCCGGCGTGGCTGAGGCGCTGGATTGGGCGAGCGCATTGGTTGAACTTGATGCAGTGGCGCTCGATCCGCAGATCGTCGGTGATACGCTGGGTGTGTTGCTGAAATATCAAGACGACATTGCGAAGCTGCAAGGCTCCGGCGTTCAAAAAATTATTGATGAGGTGCGGGCTGCGAAATCCGCAAGCGTGTCATGAACACGCCCCTGTCAGCGGCTGGACAAGGACGGCTTGCGGATAATCTTGTGCATTTCACCCGCGCGCTGCGCGTGGCTGGCTTGCCGGTCGGGCCGGGGGCGGTGATTGATGCATTACACGCCGTTGAAGCGGCCCATATTGGTTCGCGCGAGGATTTTTTCTGGACCCTGCATGCGATTTTCGTAAAGAAACGCGATCATTCCTTGCTGTTCAGGCAGGCGTTTCATTTATTCTGGCGGCGGCGGGCATTTCTGGACAAGCTGATTGCGATGATGTCCCCGGTGGCGCTGGCCAAACCGGAGGACAAGCGTCCTGACGCCGGCGCAAAGCGCGTGGCTGATGCGCTATCGCCCGGCCTTGGAAAATCCGAGCAGCCGGAAGAAGTCGAAACGCAGTTTGATGCAAAATTGACGGTCTCTGAGGTGGAAATTCTGCGAAAGAAGGATTTTGCGCAGATGACGGCGGAGGAAATTGCTGAAGCGAAACGGCTGATCAACCGCATGACTCTGCCGCGCGACACCGCTGTGACACGCCGCTTTTCTCCTTCGACTCATGGCCGCATTATCGATCCGCGCCGGACATTCCGGCAATCCTTGCGCGGCGGAGGGGGCGCGATTGATCTGGCTTTTCGTAAGCGGTCAGAAAAGCATCCGCCGGTTATTGCGCTGTGCGATATTTCTGGCTCCATGGCGGAATATACGCGCCTACTGCTGCATTTTCTGCACGCGCTCGGTGCCCAGGGCCGTACGGTTCATACGTTTCTGTTTGCGACGCGGCTGACCAATGTGACGCGCGAGTTGCGTCATAAGGATCCGGATGAGGCGCTGGATTCCTGCACAGCGCGGGTGATGGATTGGGAGGGCGGCACGCGCATGGCGGCGTGCCTGCATGCCTTCAATAAATTCTGGTCGCGACGAGTGATGACACAGGGGCCAACCGTTCTGTTTTTCTCCGACGGGCTGGAGCGCGAGGTGACGCCGACCCTGCAGTTTGAAATGGACAGGCTGCACCGCTCATCGCGACGGCTGGTTTGGCTCAACCCGCTTTTACGCTATGATGGGTTTGAGGCGAAAGCCGTTGGCATTCGCCTGTTGCTGCCGCATGTGGATGAAATGCGTCCCATTCATAATATCCGGTCCATGCGTGAACTGGTCACAGCACTGATGGATCATGAAGATGGTGCATTCGCTCCACAACGCTGGTTGCGCGCGGCCTGAAGGGAGTGCAACTGATGAGTGATAGCGAGGATATTCTGGGATCTGCTGAAAAATGGGCGCAGCAGGGACGTGCTGTCGCCCTCGCAACGGTCATTGAGACGTGGGGGTCTGCACCGCGTCCGGTTGGCTCCCATCTTGTCATTGATGGCGACGGCGCCTTTCTCGGATCGGTTTCCGGCGGGTGTGTCGAGGGCGCCGTGATCACCGAGGCCATGGATGTCATTGCCGACGGAAAACCCCGTGTACTGGAATTTGGCGTGGCGGACGAGACCGCGTGGCGTGCCGGACTTTCCTGCGGCGGGCGCATTCGCGTCTATGTGGAGAAGGTGGCGTGAAGCGCGATATTCTCAGCGCGATGAACGCGGAGCGAGCCGCACGCCGCGCCTGTATTGTGGTGACTGAACTCAGGAGTGGTGCACAACATCTTGTGCAGGCTGCGAGTCTTGACGCATTGTCTGCAACTATGGCGGTGTTGGAACCGGAATTGCGCCAACGCCTTGCCAGCGGCAAAAGCGGCATCGTAACCCGTGGCGATATCGAATATTTCTTCACGGTGCATGTGCCGCCGCCACGCATCGTGGTGACCGGCGCCGTGCATATTTCGCAAGCGCTGGAGCCAATGGCGCGCATGATTGGATTTGATACCACGATCATCGACCCGCGAATGGCATTCGCGACGCCAGAAAGGTTTCCCGGCATGCGGTTGCTGGCGGAATGGCCGCATGAGGCGTTGCAGCATGTCGGCCTTGACCGTTACACAGCCTTTGTTGCTCTCACACACGATCCGAAAATCGATGATCCGGGCCTGACGCTAGCGCTGCAATCGCCCTGCTTTTATATCGGCGCACTGGGATCCAGAAAAACCCATGCGCGGCGGATTGAACGATTCCAGGCTGCCGGATTTACGCTTGAACAAATCGCTCGCATCCATGCGCCGATCGGGTTGAATATCGGTGCGCTCAGCCCGCAGGAAATTGCCTTGTCAATTCTGGCTGAAATTGTCGGGGATTATCGGGCCGAGCACGCAGCCCGAAAGGCGGCGTGATGATTTTCGCGTCCGTGCCTGTAATGGATGCTGAAGGTGCCGTTCTGGCGCATGCGTTGAGTGATAGCGCAGGCACTATCAAGAAGGGCACGGTGCTTCAACACTCGCACATTCTGCGTTTGCATGAAGCCGGCCATGATGAAATCGTCGTGGCGCGACTCGAATCTGATGATGTTGGCGAAAATGATGCGGCGCATGAACTTGCGGTGGGCGTATCGGGTGCAGGCATTAGATTGTCCAAGGCTTTTACAGGGCGCGTGAATCTCATGGCGCGCGAAAATGGCGTCCTTGTTCTGGATGAGGCCGCCATTCATGCTTTCAACCAGGTTGATGAAAGGATCAC
>JBOFFO010000518.1:0-8661 GCA_051648665.1 Beijerinckiaceae bacterium
CTCAAGATCGCCGCCGTGAAGGCGCCGGGCTTCGGCGACCGCCGCAAGGCGATGCTGGAAGACAGCGCGATCCTCACCGGCGGCCCGATGATTGCCGAAGACCTCGGCATCAAGCTTGAATCCGTGACGCTCGCCATGCTCGGCCGCGCCAAGAAGGTGCGCATCGAGAAGGAGAACACCACGATCATCGATGGCGCCGGCAAGAAGAAGGACATCGAGGGCCGCGTCGGGCAGATCAAGGCGCAGATCGAGGAAACCACCTCGGACTATGACCGCGAGAAGCTGCAGGAGCGTCTGGCCAAGCTCGCGGGCGGCGTCGCGGTGATCCGCGTCGGCGGCGCGACCGAGGTCGAGGTCAAGGAAAAGAAGGACCGCGTGGATGACGCGCTGAACGCCACCCGCGCTGCGGTGGAAGAAGGCATCGTCCCCGGCGGCGGCACAGCCCTGCTGCGCGCCAAGGCCGCGGTCAACAAGCTGACCTCCGACAATGCCGACGTGCGCGCCGGCATCGCCATCGTGTCACGCGCGCTCGAAGCCCCGATCCGCCAGATCGTCGAGAACGCCGGCGTCGAAGGCTCGATCGTGGTCGGCAAGATCCTTGAGAACAAGTCCGGCACCTACGGCTTCAATGCCCAGACCGAACAGTATGGCGACATGCTGGACATGGGCATCGTCGATCCGGCCAAGGTTGTCCGCACCGCGCTGCAGGACGCTGCGTCCGTCGCTTCGCTGCTCATCACGACCGAAGCCATGGTCGCCGATGCGCCGAAGAAGGACGCGCCGGCCATGCCGATGGGCGGCGGCGGCGGCGGCATGGGCGGGATGGATTTCTAATCCATTCTTCCTCGCTGAGAATAAAGAAAGCCCCGGAGCAATCCGGGGCTTTTTGTTGTCTTAAAATGTCATCACACAGGCGTGAATGGACTGTCTCCAAGTGTGTCTTCAAATAGGGCATGCGAAATTTTATCACCGCAATACTTTATTTTCTGGCGATAGTAGGAACGCACGCTGCCCCTATTCGCGATTCCATTGTCGCGCACGTCAAAGCCGGTGATGTGAGGCGTGCGTGGCTGGAGAACGAAACGCAACGCTATGCGCACTTTGTGTTAGGGGGTCAATGGGAAGCTGAAACCCTGGTGACACGGGATGCGGAGGGAAAAGAATTTCGCTTCGATTTGCCTGCCGATGCGGTTTTCGAAGATCGCGAAGTGCGCATTGCCGATCTTGATGGCGATGGCCGCAATGAAATTGTCACAGTTATCTCACGGCAGTCAGTTGGCTCGTCCCTGGGCGTGTTTGGCGTGCGCGACGGCAAGCTGGTCCTGCTGGCCGAGACCCCTCCTAACGGTCAGCCCAATCGATGGCTCAACCCCTCGGGTATAGGCCATTTCACTGGCGCTACTACGCTTGAAATTGCGATCGTGCGGATGCCACATCTGATTGGACGGCTCGAGCTTTGGTCATTTGACGGAAGAAATTTAACGCGCCGATTTGCGCGTGACGGATATTCGACACATCGTATTGGATCACGCCATCAAAGGCTGTTTTCCGTTGTGCGCATCCCTAGCGGTAAAAATGATTTACTCATCCTCCCTTCGCTTGACCGGCGATCGCTGCATGTCATGGATTTTACTGCACCCGAACGATCTCCGCCCGTCTACACGTTAAAAGGAGAGACTGACGGGGCATTTCGCAATGTGGCACAGCAAGGTCGCAGCATAACCCTCGCAGTGCCGTTGGCAGGCGGCGAAGTGCAACGGGTCATGATTTCAATCGGTCGATAAACTGAAGGGTGGTCACCCATCCGCCCGTGTCCACACCCATGTCCCGCCGATCGCAGCGGCGGCGAGCGGGATGAGCGACACCGGAAACGGTGCGAATATCAGCGCGATCACCGCGCTCACGCCGAACGCAACCAGCGCCGCGCGTTTGCCCTTCCGGCTGATCGCGCCGCGTTCGCGCCACGCCCTGATGTGATGGCCGAAGGCGGGATGGGCGAGCAGCCAATGTTCGAGCCGCGGGCTGCCCTTGGCGAAACAGAAGGCGGCGAGAATGACGAACGGCACCGTCGGCAGCAGCGGCAGCACAATGCCGATGCCGCCAAGGAGCAGCGCCAGCCACCCCGCTGCGAGCCAGAACCACCGTGCGATCATTCAGCCAATCTAGCGCATCCGAGCGGGCTGGCGAGGGACTCCGCACTTGCGCCATGCGATCGCGCCGCCGCGTCAGCCCTGTTCCGATGGCTCCCTTGCCTCCGGCGCGACGACCCGCCGGTAGAGGTGCCATGTCGCGTGGCCGAGGACCGGCAGCACCAGCAGCAGGCCCATGAAAAACGGCGCCGTGCCGATCAGAATCAGCAGCAGGATCACAGCGGCCCAGCCCAGCATCACCACGGGATTTTTAATGACGGCCTGCATGCTGGCGATCATCGCCGTAATAAAATCCACATCCCGGTCGAGCAGCAGCGGAAACGACACCACGGTCAGCGAAAACAGCAGCACGGATAGCGCCGCGCCGATAACATGGCCGACGGCGAGAAAGGTCCACCCTTCCGGCGTGCCGGTGACGATGCGCAGAAAGTCGCCGAAGGTCGTGAAGGAATGGTAGCCGAGGAAAAGCGCGATCAAGAGCCGCACCTGATAGAGCCACATGATCATGACAAACAGCGTGACGAATGACATCCAGCCGATTTCTTTGCCGCCTTGCTGCCAAAGGACGGCGAAGATGCTGGCGTCGATCGGCAGGCCCTGTTCGCGGCGGCGGCTGATTTCATAAAGGCCGATGGCGACGAAGGGGCCGATCAGCACAAAGCCGGCCACCAACGGATAGACGAGATAGCCGAGGCCGAGCCTGGTCATCATCAGCACCAGCAGAAGGCCACCGAGCGCATAGACCGCGCCAAACATGAGGGAATATTTTGGCGCAGCACGGAAATCATCGATGCCAAGGCGCAGGGCCTCCCGCACATCTGCGGCGGTGATGGCGCGGACCTGCGGAAACGGGCGCGGCGGCGCAGCCGCTGGCCGGCTGGTGTGGTCGTTCATGGCTTCCCCCCATTGTCGTTGCCCCAACGTGACTCGCGCCGCCCGCCGCTTCATTGCGCAGGATCAAAGCCTTTGACGCGCTCGCCAAGAGCCGCCACCCACGGCAATGGCATTTTCCATGCGAAAGCGATTCAGCTAGAACGCGGATGAACCCGCCCTGCCCTTTGCCAACCCCTGCCCCTTTGCCTCTTGCGCCGCTGGCGGCGCGGCCCAACCTCACGGACCCTCGCCCATGCGGATGATTGCCATTCTGGTCGCCCTGACCGCTGTGCTTTTGCTGGCCATGGGTGTGCAAGGGGGCAGCGCGGTCACTATCGGGCTGGGCCTGATTGGACTGGCGCTGGCATTTGTCACCAGTCGTGCGCCGACGATCTCGACCTTCCTGCGTATTTTCTCCGGCATTTTTGCGGTTGAATTCATCATCACCGGGCTTGCCTATGCGCTGGTTCTGGCGGGGCAATGGCCGCAGCGTTTTGCCGAAGCGCAACCGCCGGCGAGCCTGCCGTTCACCATCGCCGCGTTCGGGCTGATCGTTTACGGAATCTCGTTCATTCCCGTGATCCGGCAGATCACGCGGCTGGCTGATCCGTTCTTTGAAGCGGATGACCGGCTTGAAGGCCAGGCCGGACTGTTCAAAAGCTGGTTCGCGAGCGAAAAAATTCTGGCGCGCACGCTGCTTACCACGCTCGTCGTGCTCAACCAGATTCAGGTCGGCATCGGCCTGCGCATCAGCTTCGTCAACCGCGACCTGTTCGATGCGCTCAATAAAAAAGACTCTGCCACGTTCTGGTATGTGCTCGGCGTCGTATTCGTCACCTGGGCAATCATTTCCGTCATCAGCAACCTGATTGAGTATTATATTGAATCGGTGTTCAAGATCCGGTGGCGGCGCTGGCTGACCGAGCGCTATTATGCGCGCTGGCTCGACAATGGCACCCATTACCGCATGGGTCTTGGCGGAGTCGATACAGACAACCCCGACCAGCGTATCGCGGAAGATGTGCGCGGTTATCTGAACAGCACTTACGCCTATTCGATCACGCTGCTGTCGCAGATTTCCAACCTCGTCTCGTTTTCGATATTGCTATGGTCGATCCCGGCAAAATTCGCGATTCCCGGCACGGATATTGTCATTCCCGGCCTGCCCTTCTGGGTGGCGCTGGCCTATTCGCTGATCGGTACATGGCTGACGCACAAGATCGGGCGGCCGCTGGTCAAACTCGATTTTGCGCAGGAGCGCTATGAAGCGGATTTCCGCTATTCGCTGGCGCGGCTGCGCGAATATACGGAGCAGACCGCGCTTCTGCGCGGCGAGACGGTGGAAAAGCGCCGCCTGTCCGACACCTTCGCGGCGGTGATCGACAATTTCTTCCGGCTCGTGTCGCGCAATCTCAAGCTCAGCGCGTTTACCTCAACCTGGTTTCAGGCGAGCGTGGTGTTTCCCTACGCGATTGTCGCGCCGTATTATTTTTCCGGTGCCTTGTCGCTGGGACAGCTGACACAAACAGCCGGCGCGTTCTCGCGGGTTGAAGGCGCGCTCTCGTTCTTCATCGCGCGCTACGCCTCGCTGGCGAATTTCAAGGCGATTGTTGACCGCCTCACCACATTCGGACAGGCGATCCGCACCGCGCAGGCGCTGGGCACGCAACCGCCACGCATTGAGGTTGTGCCGGGTACGGACAATGCGCTGGCGATGCAATCCCTGTCGCTGACATTGCCGACGGGGCGCGCCATCGTGCATGTGGATTCTTTGGAGATACCGGCCGGGCCGCCAACACTTGTCACCGGGCCATCGGGTTCAGGAAAATCGACGCTGTTCCGCGCCATTTCCGGCATCTGGCCGTATGGCCACGGGCGCATTGAAACGCCGCCGGGAAAATCGGTGCTGCTGCTGCCGCAACGGCCCTATTTGCCAACCGGCACCTTGCGCGTTGCCGTATCCTATCCGGCGCTGGAAGGGTCGTTCACGGACGAGGCGATTCGCAACGCGCTGCAAAGTGTGGGCCTTGCCCATCTCAATGATCAGCTTGATGCGGAGGATGTCTGGGCCCAGCGGCTGTCCGGCGGAGAGCAGCAGCGGCTGGCGATCGCGCGCGCCTTGCTGGCCAAGCCAGACTGGCTGTTCCTCGATGAGGCGACGGCTTCGCTCGATGAGCCGCTGGAGCAGGTCATTTATGGCGCACTGCGCAGCGCCTTGCCGGGCACGACGATCATATCCATCGGCCATCGCTCAACGCTCGTGGGCATGCATGCGCGCCGTATCGTGATGGAGCCGAACGCAGACGGCACCTATTCACCCAAGATGGCCGCCTGACACAAAAAAACCCGGCGATCACGCCGGGCCTTTTCGTTCTCAACACGGCGCCGTGGATGCGTCAAATGCCGCGCTCCATGCGCAGTTCGCCGCCCTGTCCTTTCAGCACAAGCTGGCCGCTGACGAGATCCCACTGAACCGCAGTGCGGAAGGCAACGAAAAACCGCCGCTCCACATCATTCAAACTCTTGTCGCAGGATTTGCGGGTGTGGGCGATGGGGCCAACGGCAAATTTCTGCTGGCGCAGCGGGAAGGCCGTCGCAGAGAACGAATTGCAGCCGCCAAACCCGCGCGCGCGCAACTGCTCATCAATATAGAAGCTGGGACGGTTTGCACCGCTCGCCAGGGGCTTTCCGTTCAACGCCACCACAACCCAGTTCATGCTGCTGGGGAAAATTCTGTCCGTTTTGCGCGACGGCACGAACTGGTCATTGTCCTGCCGGATCTGCTCCTGCCGGGACGGCTCGTTGCCGACCTGCGCCATGGCCGGCCCCGCCAGCACGACCAGTACCGCCGCAAGCGTCACACCGCATACCGCTCTCATCCTGTCCGTCACCCGCGTCACTGCAATCTCCTTGAAAAGTCATGGTCAGTTTATGCGCAGCGCTGTAGCGCTGCAATTGGGAGAAGCTATGGCGGCCGATTATCCCGCGCTCGTCCCGCCCGCAAGGCGGCTCAAACCCAGCTTGCCTTCGAGCCGCTCGATCAAGGGATTGGCCGCCGTGAAAAGATACTGAACATCCGTGACGCTGGCTTGCCCGGCCCCGGCCGCGACAAGCGCCTCCGCAAGTCCCGCGCCTTGATCCCGCGGGCACATCAGTGACAGAACCCCGGTTTGCGGTCCGCCAAAGGGCGCATGCGCCTGAAAGACGTCAGCTACAGCCTGCCAGCCCGTGCGCTGCGATGGCCAGTCCGCGCGCACTTCAACGCGGCGGCGCGCGCTCTCTGCCGCCGCAATGCGCGACAGGATGTGCCGCACAGCTTTCTGTGCCCGCGGTCCCCACGGCGCACGCAAGGACGCCACGAGGTTAGCCTCGCTGCGCAATATCACGCCATCATCGAGCACCCGCAGCCCGTTCGAAGCCAAGGTCGCCCCCGTGCTGGTGATATCGACGATCAATTCCGCCGTACCCGCCGCCGGCGCGCCTTCGGTTGCGCCGTGGCTTTCAACGATCTGATAATCGGTCACGCCATGGACTGCGAAATACCGGCGCGTGAGATTGATATATTTCGTCGCAACGCGCATGCGCCGCCCGTGACGCTGGTGAATGTCGGACGAGACGTCATCGAGGTCCGCCATGGTGCGCACATCGATCCAAGCATGCGGCACGGCAACAACCACATTGGCATGACCGAAGCCGAGCGGGCTGAGCAAATCCACTGCGCTGTCGGCATCGGCAATGTTTTCCCGCACCAGATCTTCGCCGGTGATGCCGAGATGCACCGCGCCCTGCGCAAGCTGCTGCGTAATTTCCGACGCGGACAGGAACAGAATTTCCGCATCATCAATGCCGCTGACGACACCGCGATAATCCCGCTCGCCGCGCGGCTTAACGAATTTCAGACCGGCGCGGCCAAAAAACGCCGACGCATTGTCTTGCAAACGGCCCTTTGAAGGCACGGCGAGAATGAGCGGTCCATCGGTCATGCGGCGTCTCCCAGCCGGTCGAGCCACATGGAAAATCCGACGGCGGGCGCGGGTGCTGCAGCGCCGAGGGCGGCCATCAGGCCATCGTAACGGCCACCGCCGCAGGCAGGCTTACCGTCACTGCGCGTTGGATCATGAATTTCAAACACGAAGCCGGTGTAATAATCGAGATTGCGGGCAAAGCGGGTGCGGAACGTCATCGCTGCTGTTGCCAATCCGCGCGCGGCGATCAGGGCATTGCGGGCTTCGATGCGTCGTAGGGCATCTGTCAGATCGAGCTGCTGTGCCGACGCCATGGCGCGGATCGCTTGCAAGGCATCGTCCGGCGCTGCCTCGATGGCGAGAAATTCCGTGAGCACGTCGCGACTGCGCTCATCCAGTGCATCGCCACCACGCGCAGCGGCCTGCCGCAAAAACCGGTCAGCAATTTCGCCGGCGCTGCGCCCACCGACCTGTTCAATGCCGGCAATCGCCAGCACATCCTTGACGAAGGCGCGCGCCGCCTTTGGGTCCTGCCCCTCGATAGCGGCAAGCAAGCCATCATAATTGCCGCTGTCGCCCGCAGACTGCCCCACCAGCTCGGCCAACAGGCTGGACAGCCGGCCATTGGCGTAGGCGCGGCGCAGCCGCCGCTGCATGCCCGCCGACAATCCCAGTGCGGCCATGACATCATTCAGCAAACCGGCATCGCCCAGCAGCACCACCGGCTTTGCCAGATCTGCGGCTGCGCAAGCCTTCACCGCAAGAGCAAGGCTGTCGGCATCCGCCGCCTCACGGTCGAGACGGCCATAGGATTCCACCCCGGCCTGCGGAAATTCGCCGCTCTCGCCGGTGCGCTGGCGGAACACGGGACCCGCATAGGCGACATCGCGCCGGGCTGTTCCACTGCCGCCGGCGATATGATCGCGCGCGAGCGGGATCGTGAATTCCGGCCTCAGGCACCATTCCGTCCCATCGCCATCGGCGGTGAGAAACAGGCGGCGGCGAATATCCTCGCCGGAGAGATTCACAAAAAGGGAGGCTGGCTGGAGCACTGCGGTATCCGCGCGCGCAAAGCCAGCCGCTGCGAACAGGGGCAGCAGTGCTTCGATCAGCGTGGCGCACGAGAGGGGCATGGTCGCCTGCAAACCTTATGAACCGGTGACGGATGGCCGCGCTCATAGCAGCGCGGGCGCGGCTGCGCGACCCCCTTTGCCGCAGGCGCTTAACAGCCCATCCCTATTCCGCCGCCAGCAGCGGCGCAGGCGCCGGGCGCGGCGTCAGCCCCGCTTCGGCCAGCGCTGCCGGCATCTCGCCGCCAAGCGCCCAATCCACCAGCGCGATGGTGTGGATGATCGGCACGGCGCTGCCCCGATCGGCCAGCCCTTTGCCGATCTGGGTCATGCAGCCGATATTCCCGGTCGCGATGACATCGGGCTTCAGCCGCTCGATATTGCCGACCTTGCGCTCGCGCAGCGCGCTGGCGATCTCCGGCTGCATGATGTTGTAGATGCCCGCTGAACCGCAGCAGATATGCCCCTCCGGCACATCCTTCACGCGGAAGCCGAGGGACGTGAGAATGCGCTTCGGCGCATCGGTGATTTTCTGGCCATGCTGCATCGAGCAGGCGGAGTGATAGGCGACGGTCAGGCCGGTTTCGCGCACCGGTTTCAGAT
>JBOFFO010000519.1:0-2171 GCA_051648665.1 Beijerinckiaceae bacterium
TAGCGGGCGGATGAGGGGCAATGTCTGCCAATGCCATCCACCCTTGACGTCGCCTGAATAAATTCCTATATTCTCCTCGTCTCCGCCCATGAAGGGGCGTCGCGCGGCGTTATCGGTGCGGGCGGGGAACGGTGGCTTCATGGGCAGGGGTACGCTCCTTGCCGATGCGGCGGCTCAAGTCGTGCAGCGGGGTCCGACGACTTCGGACCAACAGGCACACAAGGAGCGGTGATGGTGTTTGCGCTGGCGCGCAGACCGGATCGTGCGGCGAAGACCCGCACGGGAAGGTCTGACATGCGGAACGCAGGCAGCGTCGCAGGCTCCGGTGTGGATGCCGGGTGAGGGTAAGCCCCCGGACGCTTCACGAAGCAGGCCTATAAACGCCGTGCATGGAGGCTGTGCGGGTCCGAAGGCGATGGACCGGCAACCACCCTTTTTTTTTGCGATCGCAGCCCGTTGCGGCGGTCGCCTGTGCAGTCTCCATGCCGCCCTTCGCATTGAAGGTTGGCCTATCGCCTGTCGGCACCATGAGGCCGTTTGGTTTGGCCTACCGCCTATTGGCTGCTTGAGGCCATTGGTGCCGGAATTGAGCGGACGCTGGAGCGGCCGGCATTGGTGTTTGCGCGATCGGCCACGGTGTGCGGTTTATGCCTTCACGCGCGTGCACGAAATTCGCGCGGCGTCTGCCCGAAGGTGCGGCGGAACATGGCGTTGAAGGTCGAGAGATCGGCAAAGCCGCAATCGAAGGCAATGGCGGAAACCGGTGCGCGCGTGGCCTTTAATTGCGCCGCAGCCTGCTGCAGGCGCAGGTCAAGCCCATAATTATAGGGCGTCTTGCCCGTCACGCGGCGGAACAGGCGCAGGAAATGAAATTTGCTAACGCCGGCCATGCGCGCCAGCGTTGCAAGGTCGAGCGTGTCGCTGGCATGCGCGCACAGATGATCGAGCACAGCGGCGATGCGCTGCTCATCGCGCGCCGAGGCCTGCGGCGGGGATGGACGATGGCCTGACACAAGCCGCAGAATATCCGCAGTCATCGCGATCACGCGCTCTTCGGTGGCGGATTTATCCGGCAGCGCAGCTGTTTCCGCCGCCATTGCCGCCAGCCAGGCCATGTGCGGCAGCAAGGCGCGCGACGCCGTGATAGACGATGCCGTGAAACGAAATTGCGCTGCGCCTGCCATGCTCGCGGCGATGTCTTCAAAACAGGCCGGCGATATTTGCAGCGAAATGCAGCGGTCGCCGCTGCTGTGGTCATGGCCGCATTGAAAACAGGCGTGGTGATTGCCAAGCAGAATCGCGCCGGGATGCAGCAAGGCCCGGCCGCGCTCGCCATGATAGGTGAACAGGCCATCAAGCACCGCCGAAATTGAAAACGCGGTGTGCCGCTCCTCGAAGGGGCGATCCTGCGGGCCGGCGCGGCAGATAAATTCTTCCACGGACCAATGGTCGCCTGCCGCCAGCGTCCGGAACGACGGCGCGTTGGCGGGGCGCGATGCGGGCGCGGAGATGGCGGCTTCGCTCATGCCGCCTGCATAGCAATATTCCCCAAGTATCGAAACGAAATTTGTCCCATCGTCACCGTTGCAACGGAATGTCCACGCCCAATGTCCACACCCATGGGGAAATCATGACCGGGATACAGGCTGCCGCTCATGCGGTCACCGCGCCACAGACCCTGGACGCGCTGCGCGCGCTTAACCGGCGCTTCATTCATAATTATGTCACCAATGATGTGGCGTCGCATGATGCGCTGCTGCATCCACGCTTTGCCTATCTGGCGGGGGATGGGCGGCGCGTGGCGCGCGCGCCCTATCTCGCAGCGTGGGCCACGGGCTTCGATCCGGATGAAATCATTTACTGGGATTTGCGGGGCGAGGAGATCAGCGTCATCGGGCCGGTCGCGCTGGTGCGCGCGGCCAACAAATATACGGTGCGCAAGGACGGCCACGCGGTCACGGAGGTGGCGAGTTATATCGACACCTATCTGCACGAGAACGGGCAATGGCTCTGCATTCAGGCGCAGATCACGCCGACAAGCCCTGCCCATTGGCCGAGCGATGACAGCATTGTCGTGCGTTATGTGCGCGGCGTTTTGCAGGCGGACAGATGATGCGCGCCGGGCTGGCGGGAATGGTCTGCGTTGTCGGGCTGGCGTTGCAGTCCGGTCC
>JBOFFO010000520.1:0-3813 GCA_051648665.1 Beijerinckiaceae bacterium
CGCGACCGATGAGCGGGCATGGGAGCCGCCGAGGGACCGCGGTTTTCTGGAAAAACTGTTCGGCGGATAAATCAGCGCGGCGGCGTCAGGCCGCCTCTTTCTTCCGCGCCAGCCGCAGCAGCAGAAATGTGAAAAATGCGCAGGCGCCGCAGATCGCCAACGCCAACGGCAGCGCATCGGGCGTCACCGCCAGCCAGGCCGCGAACCAGATGCCGGCCGCCGCCGAAAACACCATCTGCATGATGCCGAGCAGGGAGGAGGCCGCGCCAGCATGGTGCGGAAACGGCGTCAGCGCCCCGGCCTGACATTGCGGCTGCACGAGGCCGTGGCCGATATTGTAGCTGATCATCGGCACAACCAGTGCGGCGACATGGGTGAACCCGGCGAAGGCGAGCAGCGCGGCGATGCTGCCGGAGACCATCAGCACAATCGCGCCGATCAGGATCGTCCGGTCCAGCCCGTGGGTGCGCACGACGCGCTGCGCGAGAAATGCGCCGCTGGCGTAACCCAGCGCGGTCAGGCCGAAGGCAATGCCGAACAGCAGGGGCGACAGCCCGCGCGTTTTTTGCAGCACGAAGCTGGAGCCGGAAATGAACGAGAATAATCCGGCATGGGAAAACATCAGCGTCAGCGCATAGGCCCACCAGCGGCCGACGCGCAGCACGACGCCATAGCTGGCGATGATCGCCAGCAGGCCGGGCCAGCGGGCGCTGCGCTGCGCCAGCGTTTCAGGAATGCCGCGCCATGTCAGGAATCCGAACAGCAGCGCCCAGCCGCCGGCGAACAGAAAATTGCCGCGCCAGCCGAATTGCTGCTCGATCAGCCCGCCAAACACTGGCGCGATGCCCGGTACAAGGCCCATCACCGCGCCCATGCGCGACAATTCCCGGCCGGCGCTGGCGCCGTGATAGAGGTCGCGGATCATGGCGCGCACCAGCACGGCTGGCCCGGCCATGGCAAAGCCCTGAATCGCGCGGCCGGTGATCAGCGTCTCGACATTCGGCGCGGCGGCGCAGAGCAGCGCCGCGAAAAAATACAGGGCGATGCCGGCGAGCAGAACCGGGCGGCGGCCATAGAGATCGGACAGGGGGCCGCTGATGATCTGGCCGAAGGCCATGCCGATCATCAGCGCCGAGAGGGTCCATTGCACGCGCACCGGGGTGGTGCCGAGACCGATGAGAATCGACGGCAGCGACGGCAGATACATGTCCGTCGACAGCGGCAGCATCGCCATCAGCATCGCCAGCGTGATGACGAACGGCCAGGTGCCGGGGTTCAGGCGACCGGGAACGGGGGTGATCGGGGGCGGCGCGTGCATGATGGGCGGCCTTTATCAGGCCGGGGCTTGCGAGTCTTGCGGGATGGCGCGCGTGAGCCTTGCGCCGGGCGCGCCAGCAGCGGACAACCTCAGCCGTAACGGTGCAGGTCCGTGCCGTTGAGTTTCAGCCAGCGCTCAGCCTCGCGCCAGCGCGGATCAAGCTGCGCGACGATGCGCCAGAACCGCACGGAATGATTCATCTCTTTGAGATGCGCCACCTCATGCGCCGCGAGATAATGCAGCACGAAGGGCGGCGCCATGATCAGCCGCCAGGAAAAATTCAGCCGTCCCGCCGATGAGCACGACCCCCAGCGGCTTTTCGTATCCTTGAGCGTGATGCGGCGGGCGGGGATGCCGAGCTGGCGCGTCAATTCTTCCACGGCACGATCAAGATCGCGCCGCGCCTCGCGCACCAGAAAATCATGGACACGGCGCTGCGCATGGGCGCGGTCGCCATAAACCGCGAGAATGGCTGCACCATGCCCATCGCATGCCGGCGTCACCAGTCCGCGCGGCGCATCGCGATGGACAATGCGATGCATCACGCCGCGAAAGGGAATTTCTGCATCCGGCACAAAGGCGATGCGACCGGGCAGGCGCTGCACGCGCGCAGCGATCCAGCCGCCATGACTTTCGGCAAAGGCGCGCGCCGGTCCCAGCCGGCTGCGCGGCGGCAGCGTCAGCACCACATCGCCGCCTGCTGCGTTGACGCGCAGCGTGAAGCGCCGCGCCATCGGATGCCGCTTCACGGCCACACGGAACTGCGCACCGTCATGCGTGACTTCGATATGATCGGGGTCAGGCTCAGGCTTGCGCCGCAGCAGGGGAATCAGCATGCGCGAATCATGCCTGATGGGATGATTCGCGTCGATAACCGATGCTAATTTTCAAAAACCGCGCGAAATTTCCGCTCGCCCAATGGCGAAAATGTCACAATTCGCGAATCACGTGCGCGCCGCAGCCAGTGCAAGGATTCCATCCGCGCCAGAATCGCTGCGCCCAGCGCGCCGCCGAGATGGCTGCGCCGCGCGCTCCAGTCCAGACAGGCGCGGCACAATGGCCGCTTTTTTGCGCGCAGCGCACGCAAGTCGATGCCGAAGTCGCCAATGAATTGCTCGCCTGTCGGCGTCAGCGCCACAGCGCCATCGCGCTCGTGCAGGCGTTGCGTCCGCAGCAAGCCGTCATACAGCGCCACACCGCGTTCGCCGGCGAGATGATCGTAACAGACGCGCGCCGCCTGCATGGCCGGATCGCGCGGGCCGGTGCGGCGCGCATCAGCGCTGCGTGTTGCAGAAAATCGCATCATCGATTCCAGCAGCGCCGCAACCTGCGCGTCCTGCAAAGCGAAATAACGATGGCGGCCCTGCACGCGCACGCCCAGCAATCCGCCATCGACAAGTCTGGCCAGATGACTGCTGGCGGTGGAGGCGGTGACGCCCGCCTCGCGCGCCAGTTCGCCCGCTGTCAGCGCCTTGCCCTGCATCAACGCGCCCAGCATCAGCGCGCGCGCCGGATCGGCAATCAAGGCTGCGACGGCAGCAATGTTTGGACCTGTGCTCATGGCTTTATTCTGAAGGGATGACAGCGGGGCATGGTTCGATGGTCATCGAAGCATCGGCGCGGGTCAATCCGCTACGCCTTCAATCGGCAAAAGGAGACACGTCATGATCATCTGCTGCATCCGCTATACGCTCGACCCGTTCAAGAAAAACCTGTTTGATGACTATTCACGGCACTGGGGCCGCATCATTCCCCGCTGCGGCGGCAATCTCATCGGTTATTTCTCGCCGCATGAGGGCAACAACACCGTGGCGCTGGCGTTGATCGGGTTTGAAAATCTCGCCGCTTATGAGCAATATCGGGCGCGGCTGAAGACGGATGCGGAGGGCGCGGAGAATTTCGCCTTCGCCCAGCGCGAGCGGTTCATTCTTTGCGAGGAACGGACCTTCCTTACGGCCGCGTCAGGCCCTTATGCAAAGGACGCGTGATGATTGCGGTCATTTTTGAGGTCGAGCCGCGCGAAGGACACCGCGACGCCTATCTGGCGATTGCGGCGTCGCTGCGGGAGGAATTGCTGGGCATCGACGGATTTATTTCCGTCGAGCGCTTTGAGAGCCTGACCACGCCGGGCAAATTGCTGTCCCTCTCGTTCTGGCGCGACGAGGAGGCGGTGGCTGCGTGGCGGCACCGCGCCCGGCATCGTGCGGCGCAGGCGGCGGGGCGCGGCGTGCATTTTCGCGATTATCGCCTGCGCGTCGCCGGGGTGATCCGTGATTACGGCATGCAGGCGCGGGCAGAGGCGCCGGCGGACAGCCGCGCCCTGATGCCTTGAGTTAAGGTTAAAAAAGGATTGATCCCCGCCGCGCCCGTTCCGCTGCGATAATCCGCACGGTCCACAGGGAGGCGGTCATGCAGGACAAACGGCATCATCCAAGGCAGCGCACATTCCTGCGCGGCAATCTGGAGTTCGCGAACCGGCTGTCATCGATGGAATG
>JBOFFO010000521.1:0-5339 GCA_051648665.1 Beijerinckiaceae bacterium
GGCGCAACGCTTTTCATGCGTGCATCGGCAATGCGGATCATCACCGGCAGCATCAGGCCGATGCCCATGAAGCGCGCAATGTGGTGCGCGCCGACATAGAGCGGATCGAGATTGAGTGCGATGGACAGCATCGACATCGCCTCAAGCCCGCCCGGCGCAAAAGCCAACAGCGCCGCGCCGAAGCGCACGCCGACAAGCACGGACGCCAGCCACGCGAAGGCGGTTGCAATGATCACACCGGTGACAAAACAGATGACGCTGGGCAGGGCGTAGCGGCGCATGACGCCGAGCGTCACGCCGTTCATGCGCGTGGCGATCATCACGCCGATCATGACAAAGCCGCCAATGGCAATCACGGGCGGCATGGCGCCCGAAACAATATCGCTGCCATGCAGGGTGGCGCTGACGAGTGCGCCGGAAATCAGCAGCGGCGCGGCCAGTCCGAGCTGGCGAAAAAGCAAACCCAGCACAGCGGATGCGGCAGCAATGATCAGAAGCTGCGTGCCGGTCATCCACCCCGTGTGCATCGGCGCCGCCGGCGCAGCACTTTCGAGGCTGCTGATCAATCCCGGCAACAGGGCCACCAGAACAAATAATCGCACGGTTTGCACCGCTGCAATGCCGGCCATATCGCTGCCACGCTCATGGGCAATGGCGATGACGCTCGACAGCGCGCCGGGCGCGGAGGCCAGCACCGCATCATCGTGACGCCAGCCATGCAGCCGTGTGAGCCAGGCGCTGGCGACAAAAATCGTCGCCGCCATCGCAATCAGCAGCAGAACAAAGCTGATCGGCATTTTCTTGATCAGCGCGACGGTCTCCGGCATGACCCCGGACCCCATGGTGATGCCGGCGATCAACAGCGCTGTTTCCCGCATCATCACCGGCATATCGGGCAGGCGCACGATCAGCGCCGACGCAAGCGCGCCGAGCATGCTGCCGGAAATCCACGGCGCCGGCAGGCCAAGCCAGGTAAACAGGAGGCCGCCGAGAAAGGCGCAGACAATCGCCGGAAGGAGAGCGGCCCAACGCTTCCATTGCGCGATCATGCCCTGCGCGTGCGAATTGGCCATGCGGTCAGTCCATCATCCCGGCGCGCACCGTTGTCCTTCAAACCCTAGCCCAGAAACCGTTCAAGCCGGCGAATTGTTTCTTCAATATCGTCGGTGCGGCGGGCGAAGCACAGGCGCAGATAGCGCTCTCCGCCGGGTCCGAACGCGGTGCCGGGCGCCAGGCCGAGCTGCACCTCATCGACCAGCCGCTTGGCCAGCGCAACCGCATCCTCTTCGCCCTCGACGGAGAAGAACAAATAAAATGCGCCATCGGTGTGGGCGAATTTCAGGCGGTTGGAATTGCCGAATGCTTTTTCGAACAGGCCCATATTGATCTTTGCACGCGCGACCTGGTGATCGATGAAACTGTCACCGCGGTCGAGCGCGGCAATACCGGCGCGTTGCGAAAATACCGGCACACCGGAGGTCGAGAACTGGATCAGATTTTCAATCACCGGTCCGAGCGCCGGCGGCGCTTCGATCCAGCCCATGCGCCAGCCGGTCATCGCCCAATTCTTTGAAAAGGTCTGGACGAAAATAATCCGGTCCGTCTCGTCCATGATGTCGTGGAAGGAGGCGGCGCGCGCACTGCCGTCGAACACGAAGCGTCCGTAAATTTCATCAGCAACAATCCAGAGATTGTGCTGCCGCGCCAGATCAAGGCAGCGCTGGAGATCGTCGCGCGAGGCGGTCCAGCCGGTCGGGTTCGACGGCGAATTGATGAAGAGCGCGCGGGTGCGCGGTGTGATTGCGGCGGTGAGCCGGTCAAAATCCAGCTGCCAGTAGCGGTTCTGCACCTGCATGGGCGCAAACACGGGCGTCGCACCACTGAGACTGATCGCTGCGGCGAAATTCGGCCAGGCCGGCGATGGGATGACCACTTCATCACCCGTGCCACAGACCATGCGCAGCGCAATCTGCACCGCTTGCATGCCGCCGCAGGTGACAAAAAAACGCTCGGCGGTGAAGGGTTGGCCGCCACACAGGCCGTAGTGACGGGTGTGATAACGGGCGAGCGCCTCCCGCAAATCAGGAATGCCGCGCTGGGCGGTATAGAAGGTCTCCCCCGCCGCCAGCGAACGGGTCGCGGCTTCGCAGATGAATGACGGGGTCGGCAGATCGCCCTCGCCGACCCAGAGCGGAATCAGCTTGTCGCGGCCCCAGCCATAATTGCGGATTTCGACGATGCCGCTCGGCGGCGTATCGCGCGCTTCATGGCGCAAATGGGAATCGAATGCGGTGGCCGCTGCCATCACTGCCTCGTCTCAGGATCAGTCTCGTCTCACGATCAGACTTGCCTCCGTCACTGGCAGAGGCTTGGCCGAAAAGCAAAAGCCCCGGACGCATGGCCCGGGGCTTTTTCTTGCAACACAGACGGGCGCTTACTTTTTCAGCGCATCACGGATCTGGGTCAGCAGCACAACCTCATCCGAAGGTGCTGGCGGCGGGGCATCAGCCGGCGGCGGAGCCTTCTTCATCTTGTTCATCGCCTTGACGACCATGAACAGCACCCAGGCCACGATCAGGAAATTGACCACAAGCGTGAGGAACTGGCCCCAGCCCAGCACCGCGCCCGCTTCCTTGGCCTTGGCATAGGCCGTCCCGGCCGGCAGCGAGGCTGTCGCCTTGCTCAGGCCGGTATACATGTTCGAGAAGTCGATGCCGCCGGTCACGGCGCCGATGATCGGCATGATGATGTCGGCCACCATCGATTCGACAATCTTGCCGAACGCGGCGCCGATGATGACGCCGATCGCGAGATCGACGACATTGCCTTTCATGGCAAATTCTTTGAATTCCTGCAGCATGAGCCCCTATCCCCGCTTTGTTGCACGGTCTGCCGCCCCGGCGGCCCGCATGGTCTGGCGCAGCATTCCACGTTTGTAAACACGGAATTAGCCAAAGGTCGCAAAAAAAGGGGTCCAGCCTTGATGCCCGGGCATCGCCGGGCAGCCTCCGAAAGGCTGGATTGCGCAAGCGCTGCGGGTGCGGAATGGTGCGCCCGAAATTGAGCCACGGAGGACGGGGGATGCTGGCCGGCTGGGCGGTGGTGCTGACTGCCCTTGTGTATCTCTGCCTGCTGTTTGCGGTCGCTCATTATGGCGACCGTGATGGCATCCGCGTTATTCGCGGCGGGCGGCGGGCGCAAATCTACTCACTGGCGCTGGCAGTGTATTGCACCTCCTGGACCTTCTACGGCTCCGTGGGTTTTGCGTCCCGGCAGGGTCTCGATTTTCTCGCCGTCTATCTCGGACCGATTCTGGTCTATGCGCTCGGGGCTGGTGTGCTGCGCCGGGTGGTGACGCTGGCCAAGAACCAGAACACCACCTCCATCGCCGATTTCGTCGGCGCGCGTTTCGGCAAGAGCGAGGGCGTGGCGGCCATTGTGTGCCTGGTCGCGGTGATCGGATCGGTGCCGTACATCTCGCTTCAGCTCAAGGCGATCTCGGTCTCGCTCACGACACTGATCGGCGCAGTGGACGGGCAGGCGCTCCAAACCGCCGGCGCCGTCTATGGCGACCTCGCGCTGATCATCACTTTCGTGCTCGCCTTCTTCACCATCCTGTTCGGCACGCGCCATATCGACGCCACCGAGCATCAGGACGGACTCGTCATCGCCATCGCCATGGAATCGCTGGTGAAGCTGCTGGCCTTCCTGTTTGTCGGGCTGTTTGTCACCTTCGTGATGTTCGACGGGTTCGGCGATCTGCTGACCAAAACAAGCCAGCGCATTGATCTGGCGGAATTTATCGCCAAAACCTCGCCGCCCGGCACCTTTCTCTCGATCTGCCTGATTTCTGCCGCCGCTGCGATTTTCCTGCCGCGTCAATTCCATACTGCGGTGGTCGAGAACCGCGACATTGACGATGTGACCACCGCCTCGCGGCTGTTTCCGCTTTATCTCATCGTCATCAATATCTTTGTGATTCCGCTGGCGCTGGCCGGGCTGTGGCTGTTCTCCAGCGGCATCGACCGGGACATGACCGTGCTGATGTTGCCGCTGGCGGGGGGCCAGAGCATTATTGCGCTGGTGGCTTTCATCGGCGGATTTTCCGCCGCCACGGCGATGGTGATTGTGGAATGCGTCGCCATCGCCATCATGGTCTCGAACCATGTCGTGGTGCCGCTGCTGCTGCGCCAGCGCAACTGGCGGCGTTCGCTGATGCAGGAGCGTGGCAGCGATCAGCTCTCGCGGGCGCCGGCGGGTGATATGGGTGCGCTGATTCTTGGCGTCCGTCGCATCACCATCATTATGGTCATGCTGCTGGGATACACATATTTCCGCGCTGCGGGGGACGCGGAGCTTGCGTCGATCGGCCTGATTTCCTTTGCCGCCATTGCGCAGATTGCGCCGGTGTTCATTGGCGGCCTGCTCTGGCGCGATGCCACGGCCGCAGGCGCAATAGCCGGGCTGTCGGCTGGATTGTTCGTCTGGTTTTACACGCTGCTTTTGCCCAGTTTCGCGCATCTGCATCCGGATGTGCAGGCCTTGGTGGCGCACGGGCCGTTTGGTCTGGCGGCGCTGCGGCCGACAGGGCTTTTCGGAATTGAGTCAAACACGCTGACTCATGGTGTAATGGTCAGCCTCAGCGCCAACATTATGGCGTTTCTGCTGGTATCGCGGCTGCGGCCGGCTAACACGCTGGAACAGATTCAGGCCACCACCTTCATCGGCGCCGATGATGCGCCGCGTTCGCATACGCTGAAAATATGGCGCTCCTCCATTTCCATTGGCGAACTGAAAATGACCATCGCGCGCTATCTCGGGCAGCAGCGCACCGATGAAGCGTTCGCCAGCTTCGAGCGCGAGCGCGGCATTCCCTTGCCTGACCAGATGGAAGCAAGCGCGGTCGTTTTGCAATTCGGCGAACATCTGCTCGCCTCCGCGATTGGCGCCGCGTCTTCCCGCCTCGTGCTGTCGCTGATGCTGCGGCGGCGTAACGTGTCGAACAAGGCCGCGCTGAAGCTGCTCGACGACGCCTCCGCCGCCATTCAATATAACCGTGACCTGCTGCAGAACGCGCTCGATCACGCCAAGCAGGCGATCACCGTATTTGACCGCGATTTGCGGTTGATGTGCTGGAACCGGGAATATGGCCAGCTTTTCGATCTGCCGCCGCATCTCGTGCGCGTCGGTGTCGGACTTGATGAAATCATCGCATGGAATGCGGCCAACGGACGTTATGGCGGCAATGATCCTTCCGATGGCATCGAGCGGCGGCTGCGGCAATTCGTGGAATCGGGTGAACCGCGCCGCCTGAAAATTTATCCCAGTGCGCGCGTGCT
>JBOFFO010000522.1:0-6394 GCA_051648665.1 Beijerinckiaceae bacterium
TGACGGCGATGGCAGCGAACATACTACGCCTTAAATCCGGTCTATAGCCGGCATCGCCCCCTTGCAGCGCAGGCGCGACCCGCTATGGTCGCGCGCCCTGAAAGCCGGGCGGAAGGCCAGCGAATCCCGCATGACGAAAACAGTCCGCATCGCCATCGATGCCATGGGTGGCGATCATGGTCCGGAAGTAACGGTCCCCGGCTGTGCACTGGCGCTTGAGCGCCATCCCGGCCAGCAGTTCCTGATCTTTGGCGACCAGACCCGTATTGCCGCTGCGCTCGACAAGCATCCTGCCCTTAAGGCAGCCACAACCGTCATCCATACCGATGTCGCCATTAAGATGGATGACAAGCCCAGTCAGGCGCTGCGCTATGGCCGCCGCGTCTCATCCATGTGGAAAGCGCTGGAGGCGGTCAAAAAAGGCGAGGCTGATGTTGCGGTTTCCGCAGGCAATACAGGCGCCTTGATGGCGATGGCGATGTTTTGCCTCAAGACCATGGCGGGTATTGAACGCCCGGCGCTGGCCTGTCTGTGGCCAACCACACGGGGCGAAAGCGTTGTGCTTGATGTCGGCGCGTCGATTGGCGCGGACGCCAAGCATCTCGTGTCCCTGTCCGTCATGGGCGCGGCGATGGCCCGGATTGTCTTTGGCGTCGATAAGCCGAGTGTCGGCCTGCTCAATGTGGGCGTCGAGGAAATCAAGGGCGTCGAAGAGGTTAAGGAGGCGGGCCAGTTCCTGCGTCAGGCCGCACTGCCAGGCATGACCTATCACGGCTTTGTCGAAGGCGATGGCATCGGGAAGGGCGACGTTGATGTTGTGGTGACCGAGGGTTTCGCCGGCAACATTGCGCTCAAGACCGCCGAAGGCACCGCCAAGCAAATCGGCGGTTATCTGCGCGCCGCGATGCAATCGTCCGCGATGTCAAAACTCGGCTATGTCTTCGCCCGCCGTGCCTTTGCGGCGCTCAAGGACAAGATGGACCCGCGCCGCGCCAATGGCGGCGTGTTCCTTGGCCTTGAAGGTATTGCGATCAAAAGCCATGGCGGGGCTGATGCGCTGGGTTTCGCCAGCGCCATTGATATTGCCTATGATATGGCGAATTACGATCTCATGGGCATGATCCGCCAGAGTCTGGCCGTGACTGAAAGCCAGCGGCTGAACCTCAATCTCGCGCCGGAAGCGACGGCGGCGGAGGCGCAGTGATGCGGCGATCGGTCGTTCTGGGATGTGGTTCGGCGCTGCCGGAGCGGGCGGTCACCAATGCCGAACTGGCAGCGAAGGTCGATACCTCGGATGAGTGGATCGTCCAGCGCTCAGGCATTCGCTCCCGCCATATTGCCGGTGATCATGAAACCACGCGCAGCCTTGGCACAGGGGCGGCCCGTGCGGCGCTCGCGCATGCTGGCATCAGTGCCGAGTCCATTGACCTGATTGTGTTGGCTACATCCACCCCGAACCAGACATTTCCGGCCACCGCCACCGAAATCCAGCATGATCTGGGCATCGGCCATGGCGCGGCGTTCGATGTGCAGGCCGTCTGCTCCGGCTTTGTCTTTGCGCTGGCGACGGCGGATAATTTTCTCAAGGCGGGCAGCGCGAAACGCGCACTTGTAATAGGCTCGGAGACTTTTTCGCGCATTCTCGACTGGAATGATCGCACAACCTGCGTGCTGTTCGGCGACGGGGCCGGGGCCGTTGTGCTGGAGGCGCAGGACGGCAACGGCGCTCTGGCCGACCGGGGCGTGCTCTCGACCCACCTGCGCACCGATGGCCGCTACCGGGACAAGCTCTATGTCGATGGCGGACCATCGACCACGAAAACGGTTGGCCATCTGCGGATGGAGGGGCGGGAAGTTTTCCGCCACGCTGTCGTGAATCTGGCGGAGACAATCGAGCACACGCTGGGCGCGACCGGTCTGCCGGCTTCGGCGATTGACTGGTTCGTGCCACATCAGGCCAACAGCCGCATCATTCAGGCGACGGCGCACAAGCTCGGCATTGCCGAGGATCGTGTGGTGATGACCGTCGATCATCACGGCAACACTTCTGCCGCTTCGATCCCGCTGGCGCTGGCCGAAGCCAGTGGCGATGGCCGGATCAAACCCGGCCATCTCGTCCTGATCGAAGCCATGGGCGGGGGCTTCAGCTGGGGATCGGCGCTGATCCGCTGGTAATTCTTTCCAGTCTACGGGACGGGTTGAACCGCAAAGCGCCCGCATATAGGGTGAAAGTCGAGATGGGACCCACCTCCGTGAAAGGGCAATAACAATGGCCGGACGGACGGTTACACGAGCAGATTTGTGCGAGGCCGTTTATCAGCGGCTTGGATTGTCGCGCTCTGAATCAGCATTGCTGGTTGAGCAGGTGTTGCAGGAAATATCCGACTGCATCGCGCGCGGCGAAAATGTGAAGCTTTCGTCTTTTGGATCGTTTCTTGTGCGATCCAAGCGCGAGCGCATCGGACGCAATCCCAAGACTGGCGTCGAGGTGCCGATCACGCCGCGCCGCGTGATGGTGTTCAAAGCGTCCAACGTGATGAAGGCCCGTATCAACGGTGAGGATGTGCCGGACGAGGAGTGATCCTTCCGCGTAGGCTGTCGGTGCGATACCCTTTCAGGCGAATCGACAGGAGAGGGCCTGAGCCTTGGCCGACGAGCACGCCGAAAAAGCCCCGGATGCCTATCGCACCATCAGCGAGGTCGCAGACGATCTCGATCTGCCACAGCATGTGCTGCGCTTTTGGGAAACCCGGTTTTCGCAAATCAAGCCGCTGAAGCGCGGCGGTGGCCGGCGCTATTACCGCCCCGACGATGTAGCGCTGATCACCGGCATCCGCGAGTTGCTCTACAATCAGGGATTTACCATCAAGGGCGTGCAGAAAATCCTGCGCGAACAGGGTGCGCGCCATGTGCAGGCAAAAGGGCGCAGTGAAAAACAGGCGGCGACGCCAGTCACATCCGTCAGCCCGTCCGGGCAGCCTGCCCCGACGATGGTGACTGCGGCAGTAGCCGCGCCTGCCATTGCTGTGATGCCGGTGGCCGCGCCTCAGGATCGAGCCGCGCAACCGCCAATGGTTCCCTTTGTGCTTTCCGTTCCAGCGCGCCAGCGGCTTGAAGCAGCGCTGGCTGATCTGGCCGAGGCGCGGCGCATTCTCGATGGGGCAAGAAACGCTGCAGCCGCATGATCCGCCGTTGCACAGGTGCAGCGAAGTGCCTATACGAGCGCCCAAGTCGGAGCGTAGCGCAGCCCGGTTAGCGCACTTGTCTGGGGGACAAGGGGTCGGAGGTTCAAATCCTCTCGCTCCGACCATTTCAAATGTCAGCCGTGAAAACCTGCCCCCGATGGCGGGTTTTGTTTGGGCGGGCTAACCAGCTCAGCGTTGCGCCTTTGCCCCCAGCTCCAGCCGCACAGTGACCACATCGGGGTCATCGGCACTGTCCATCGTCTGAAAGCCAAGCTGCGTGGTCATGCGCAGCATGGCGTGATTGGCCGCCAATACCGCGCCGTAAATACTGCGATAACCCTCGGCGCGCGCAAACGCGATGATCCGGCTCATCAGATCATACCCAATGCCGCGCCCCTGCGCGTCCGAACGCACGAGAATGGCATATTCGCCAGTCTCGCGATTGGCATCGCCATGCAGACGCACCACGCCCAGACAGTCGCCGCTTGCCGGGTCAATCGCGATGAGCGCCATTTCGCGCGCGTAATCCAGTTGTGTAAGCCGGGCGATCAGAACCGGATCGAGGGATCGGATCACTGCAAAAAACCGCATGCGCAAATCATCATCATCACAACGTTGCAACATGGCGGTCAGCAGAGCCTGATCGGCAGGCCGCAGCGGGCGCACATGCAGCGTGCGTCCATCGCGCAGGCGGACTTCCGCCTCAAGATGACGAGGATAGGGCCGGATTGCGAAGCGATCACTGGCCATATGCGCGCGATCACCCGAAGCAAGAGGCGCGATTTCGATGCGGGCATCGAGTGCAATCACACCCGTATCGTCCGCCAGCACCGGATTGAGATCGAGCGCAACAATTTCGGGATTGTCTTCAATCAGGCGCGAAATGCGCACCAGCACATCGGCGACTGCATCTGCATCAGCGGCGGCAATATTTCGGTATCCGGCCAGAAGACGGGCAACCCGCGTTTCTGCCATAAGCGATCGCGCTTGTGTTAAATCCAGAGGGAGAAGCGAAAGCGCCTTGTCATTGATGACCTCCACGGCAGTGCCGCCATGCCCAAACAGAATGACCGGGCCAAACGTCGGATCTGTTGCAACGCCTACGATCAGCTCACGCGCATGCGGCCGCACAATCATCGGCTGAATGGTCACGCCGGCAATATCGGCATCCGGCTTCAGGCGTCGCGCCCGCGCCAGAATATCCTCGGTGGCGGCGCGCACAGCGGCCTCTCCGGCCACACCGAGACGGACGCCATCGACATCGGACTTATGAATGATGTCGCGTGAATGAATTTTAATGGCGCAGGCATAGCCCTGACGGAAACAAGTTTGCGCATGCGAAACGGCCTCATCAGCATTGTGGGCAAGCTGGATGGGCGTTGCGGAAATGCCATAAGCGGACAGCACGGCGCTGACGTCCATCGGGTCGAGCCAGCGCTGCTGACCGCGCACGGCATCGGCCAGAATGGCTTCAACCTGTGCGCGGTTGGGCATAATGCGCACAACAGGGTCCGCTGGCGGCTGGAGCAACGCTGCTCTCTGCCGATGCACACGGATCAGTTGGCGAATGCCATGGATGGCAGCGACCTCTGTTTCATACGCTGCAATACGCGCCCTTTGGAAAATGGCGAGCTGGCTTGCATCGCTGCCGAGCCAGACACTGACAACCGGGCGCGACCAGCCGCGATCGGCGCGCGCCGCCGCAATGCGTTCGATCACAGCTGCAGCGGCTTCGTGCGGCGGCGTGATGGCCGTCGGGCAGTTCATGATCAGCAGCGCATCATTGCCGGGATCGTCGATCAACGAATCGACTGCTGCGGCATAGCGCGACGGCGGTGCATCGCCGATAATATCGACGGGGTTGGCACGCGACCATGTAGCTGGCAGCGCTTCATCGAGGCGGGCCATGGTTTGCGGCGTCAATGTCGCCAGCTTGCCGCCGGAATCCATCAACATGTCCACGGCCAGCACACCCAGCCCGCCGCCATTCGTGACAATGCCAAGCCGTTCGCCGGCCATCATGCCTTGCGTCGCCAAAACATTGGCGGCGGAAAACATCTCGTCGAGGTCCATAACGCGCAGACAGCCTGCGCGCCGCAAAGCAGCGTCATAGACATTGTCAGCGCCAGCCAGCGCGCCGGTGTGCGTTGCTGCTGCACGCGCGCCTTCATTGCGGCGTCCCGCCTTGAGCACCACCACCGGCTTAACGCGCGCGGCCTTGCGTGCCGCAGACATGAATTTGCGCGCGTCCTGAATGCCTTCCACATAAAGCAGAATGGCTTTTGTGATGCTGTCCTGCCCAAAATAATCCAGGCAATCGGCAAAATCGACATCAAGCGCATCGCCCAGAGACACGATGCCTGAAAAGCCGATTTGACGCTGTATGCCCCATTCAACAATACCTGTCGCAATCGCGCCGGACTGCGAGATGAGCGCGAGTGGACCCGGCTGCGGCAGGCGAACGGCAAAACTCGCATTCAGTTTTGCGCGTGGCGAAAGAATGCCCAGACAATTTGGACCAACGATTCGCAGGCCGGCCTGGCGGACCATGGCCGCAATCTCCGATGCTGCCGATCCTTCGCCTTGCCCGATCCCGGCCGTAAGGATCACGGCAGTCTTTGCGCCGGCGGCAATGGCGTCGCTGATGACAGCAGGCACCGTGGCAGCAGGCGTTGCAACAACGACAAGATCAGGTGCGACAGGCGCATCGCGCAGCGAACCGTAGCAGGGTTGACCCAGTACGGTCTGATGCTTGGGATTGATGGCGAAGCATGAGCCGGAAAATCCGGCATCAAGCAAGCCACGCATCACAATACCGCCCAGCGCACCAGGCCGGGGGCTTGCACCCACGATTGCCACATGGCGCGGGTGAAACAGGTTCTCAAGACGATAAGTGCTCATGGTCATCATCTAGCCGGAGACCATGACAATCGGAAATCATTTCGGCAGGCTCAACAGGCAAAAGCGCGTATTGCGATCCTGAGTCTCAGAAATTTGACCCCGGTCAAGCGCTGCCGGCATGGGATGCGGTTAGTGGTGCATGCGCATCAGACATGGGGCGTCGGGTAGCAACTCCCTGCGCATTATGCCGCCAACGGATAACGGTCCATGCGGCGGCCATGCCCCACATCAATCCCATCATCATATTGAAATGGCGCCAGGTGTTGGTATCGATCTGCATGCCTTGAATAAAGTGGACCAGCAGCACA
>JBOFFO010000523.1:0-3662 GCA_051648665.1 Beijerinckiaceae bacterium
GGCCGCTATCCCGGCGCGCTGGGCCTGAAGACCGGCTTTGTCTGCGCCTCCGGCTTCAATCTCGTCGGGCTGGCCCAGCGCGGCGGCCGCACGCTGATCGCCGTGACGCTCGGCGCAGGGTCTGGCGCGGAGCGCTCCATTCGCACGGCGCAGGCGCTCGACAACGGCTTCTCAAGCTGGGGCTCGTCCGGGCAGTTGCTCAACAACCTGCCAAGCACCGGCGGCAGCGCGCCGGACATGCGCGGCGAAATCTGCCGGGGCCGGCGCGGCATCATGCTCAGCGACGATTCCGAGAATGACGGGCCGATCGCCATGGCCGACAACAATTACCGGATGAGCGACGGCTTCAACCCGGCGCTGGAAATGGTCATGGTCCGGCAGCGGCAGGTAAACCAGATCAGCAGCGGCGGCCGTCTGGGTCCGCGCGCGGAGTTCGTGCCGGAGATCATCGCGCTGGGGCGCACATCGGGTTCCGGGTCCGCGCCGATTGCGGCGAACGCACCGGGCGGACGCGCCGTGGCGACCGCGCTGGCAGCGCGGGCCAAGCCCATGTCGGACAAGGCGCTGGCGGAAAAGCCGGTGATCGGGCGCGGTGTTGCGCCCGTGCAGGCCACGGCCTTTGCCCCGGCGCGCGAGGAGCCGCCGGCGTTGCGGACCCGCACACCTGCTGCATCTGCCGCCATCGGCGCGCCCTTGTCGCTGCATGCGGCGCCGGCGGTTGATGAGGACGAGAAGCCCGCTGCCCGCGCAGCCATCCGTCCAGCCCGGACCAAGCAGGCGAAGGCTGGAGGTGTTCCAGAGGCGGACAGGGCGAAGCCCGGCGCGCCGAAGGCCAAGACCGCGGACAAGGCCGCGGACAAGGCAAAAACCGGGGGCAAGGCGCTGGTCAAATCCACCGCCAAACCTGCGGCCAAACCCAAGGCAGCCGCGTCGAGCGAAGACTAAGCCGCGCGCGGCGCCGGACGGCGTATCATGCAGGGCAGCCTGCCGGCTCAACTGGCTGCGCTGACGGCGGCAGCGGCCTATGGCGCGAACATTGTTGGCGCGCGGCTGGCGGCGGAGGCGTGCATCGCCGCGCCGGTCCTGGTGTTCTACCGCGTGTTCGTCATGGCCGTGCTGATTGGCGGCCTGGTGCTGCTGCTGCGGCGCAGGCCGCGCATGGCCGCAGGCGAAGGGCCGGCCATCGGCGCGCTGGTCATCACCTCGGCAGCCATGGGCATCGCCTATCTGTCGTCGGTGGCGTTCATTCCGGTGACCGTGGCGGCGGTGATTTTCTACACCTACCCGATCCTGATCGTGCTCACTGCGCCGTTTGTCACGGGAGAAAAAGCGCGGCTGCTGCATCTCGGCGTGGCTGCTGCGGCGTTTATCGGCATCCTCATGGTCGTTGGCCCGTCCTTTGACCGGCTCGACTGGCGCGGGCTGGCGCTGGCGGCTGGCGCTGCTGTGCTGACAGCCATCCAGTTCTTCGCCGCGAACCGGGCAGCGCGGACGGATACGCTGTCGAAAATTCTGGCGGTGCAACTGGGCGTATTGCCGATCGCCTTCGCCGTGATGGCGCTCACCGGAACGGTGGCTGGCCCGTCTATCGCGTGGTTGGCGCCATTCGGCGTAGCGCTGGCGACGGTGGGATTCCTGATCGGCTTCGCCGGCCAGATGTTTGCGCTGTCGCGTCTGTCGGCGACGGTGGCGAGCCTGATTTTCTGCCTTGAACCCGTGGTTGCGGCGCTGGTCTCGGCATGGCTGCTGGAGGAGCGGCTGACGCCGCTGCAATATGCGGGTGGCGCCGTGGTGATTGCCGCTGTCATCGTCACGGTGCTGGCGCGCGCGCCGCGCCGGAGCGAATCCGGCCATGACTGAATCGCTGCAGCGGCCACGGCCGATGCCGTTCGTGATCCTGACCGGTTTTCTCGGTGCAGGAAAAACCACCCTGCTCAACCGCTGGCTGCGTGATCCGGCCCTTGGCGAGACGCTTGTGCTGATCAACGAGTTCGGTGATGTGGCGCTCGATCATCTGCTGGTTGAGGCGGCAGCCGATGGGATGGTGCTGCTGCCCTCGGGCTGCGTCTGCTGCGCCGTGCGGGGCGATCTCGTCACGGCGCTTGAGGGTATCCTGCGCCGGATCGACAATGGCCGCATGCCCAGCGTCGCGCGCGTGGTGCTGGAAACGACGGGGCTGGCCGACCCGGTGCCGGTGCTGGCCACTGTGCTGGAGCATCCCTATCTGAAGCTGCGCTTTGCGCCCGTGGGCGTTATCACCGTGATTGATGCGGTGAATGGCGCAGCCACCCTGCGCGATCACCCCGTGGCGGTGAAGCAGGCGGCGCTGGCGGATATGCTGCTGATCAGCAAGGCCGACCTTGCGATCGATGGCATGCCGGCCCTGACAGCGGATTTGCGCGGCATCAATCCGCTTGCGCCTGTGATGGATGCGGCGGATTTTGCGCTGACGGACTGGCAAGCGGCGCCGGGTCTCCGCGCTGTGCGACCTAGCGAAGGCCGCGCTTCGCCGGATGCGGCGCCATCGGTGCATGAAGGCATCATCAGTTTCACACTGGTGGGCGACAGGCCGGTCCATGCCGCGAGCTTCGACCTGTTTCTGGATCTGTTGCGGGCGCAGAAGGGGCCGGACCTGTTGCGGGTGAAGGGGCTGCTGGCGCTGGACGACGATCCGGCCCGGCCCGTGGTCATCCACGCGGCGCAGCATGTGCTGCATCCCGTCACGCGCCTCGGCCGCTGGCCGGATGCGGACCAGCGCACCCGGCTCGTGTTCATCACCCGCGCGGTCGATCCGGCCTTTGTGGCGGCGTTATGGGACGCCTTCAACGGGGCTGGCGCGGCCGGGATCGAACCGGCTCTGCCGCACGCCCCCTGACCCGGCGGATTTTCCGCTTGCAAATGAGCGCCCCGGAGATATTTTAAACTTAAAATATCTGGACGGCGGGGCGGCATATCGAACGCCGCGACGGGACGGGGAGGGCGGCATGAAAATTCTGTGTCTCGGTGGCGGTCCGGCTGGCCTTTACTTTGCCATCAGCATGAAGCTGCGCGATCCCGGTCATGACATCACGGTGATGGAGCGCAACCGCCCGCACGATACATTTGGCTGGGGCGTGGTGCTGTCGGCGGAAACGCTGGATAATCTCGCCGCGAATGATCCGGTCAGCGCCGAAACCATCCGCCAGCATTTTGCTTACTGGGATGATATTGCCATTCACTACCGGGGCGAAGTCATCACCTCCGGCGGGCACGGATTTTGCGGCATCGGCCGGCGGCAATTTCTCAATATCCTGCAGGACCGCTGCACCGCCCTTGGCGTGAAGCTGGTGTTTGAGGCGGATGTCGAAACTTTCGACAATTTCAAGGACTACGATCTCGTTGTAGCGGCGGATGGCATCAATTCCCGGGTGCGCGCGGCGCATGCGGATGTGTTCAAGCCGGACATTGATGTGCGTGCCTGCAAATATATCTGGCTCGGCACGCACCAGAAATTCAACGACGCCTTCACTTTTATTTTCGAGCATACGCCGCAGGGCTGGATCTGGGTCCATGCCTACCAGTTCGACAAGGACACAGCGACCTTCATCGTGGAATGCACGGAAGAGACGTGGCGCAATTTCGGCTTCGATTCCATGTCGCAGGACGAAACCATTGCGGCGTGC
>JBOFFO010000524.1:0-1994 GCA_051648665.1 Beijerinckiaceae bacterium
ATGTCGGCTGTTTTCCGCTGGTGCAGGAGCCGGTGGGATCGACGCTGCTGGCGCTGGTGCAGCAGCACCGGGCACAGCGCATCATTGCCTATGATCCGAATGTGCGGCTGAGCATTGAGCCGGATATTCAGCGCTGGCGTGCACGCTTCGCGGAATTTTCGGCGCTCGCGGATATTATCAAGATCGGCAACGAGGATTTTGCGGCGCTGTTTCCCGGTGAGAAGCCTGAGGCCAAGGCGCAGGGCTGGCTCGCCGCTGGCGCGTCGCTGGTGCTTTTTACGGAAGGGGATGATGGCGCGCGGCTGTTCGGCCGCAACGGGCAGGCGCGCTACCGTCCGCCGCCGGTGATTATCGCCGATACGGTTGGCGCGGGCGACACGGCGATGGCAGCGATGCTGGCGTGGCTCGCGGAACAATCGCTGCTCGACCGGGCGAAACTTGCCGCGCTCGACACGGGCGGCCTGAAAAAAATCGTGACATTCGCCTGCAACGCCGCAGCAATCACTTGTTCACGCGTCGGCGCTGACCCGCCGCGCCGCGATCAGGTGACAGACCGCTGATTCAGGCACTGTCCCACGCCGCACAGACCGCCTGAAAATTGGCGGCGATGGCGGCCACAGCCTGCGCATCGTCGATGGTTCCTGCAAACCAGCCATCGACCACATCGCCCCACATGGAGCGACCGGCGCAGAAACCGCGCACCAGCGGCTCGGATTTTGCGTTGGCAGCGACAGCACCGAAGCCATCGCGCGTGCGGGCGATGGTGATGATGCCGCGGCAATGCGCGTCGCGCGCGCGCGCCACATCGCCGCAATTCTTCCACGCCGCGCGCGAAGGCTGATCCTCGATCACCCACCAGTCCGGCCGCACGCCAAGATCATAGACGCGGGTCATGACGCGGGCGACGGTGTCCTCCGCCACAGGGCCATGCGGTGAAGCAAGCGTCTCCAGCAGCAATTCCAGCCCATGCGCGCGGCAGGCTTCATGCAGGCGGACAAGTTCGCGGTCGATGCGCGCCCAGAAATCCGCCGGTTCATCCGGATGGGCATAGAGCGCGCATTTGACCGTGTGCGCCAGCGGCCATTCGCGCAAGCTCGCGCCGAGCGAAGGGCTTTCAAAATCGAGCGGGCGCGCATGCGGTTTATCGACGGGCCGCGCCAGCCAGAGATTTTTGCCATGCGCCGCAAACAGCGCCTCGCGGCCATGCCCGCCATCGAGAAACATGCCAAACCCTTCGCGGCCCGCGCCGACCTGCGCTGCGGCATCGACGACGAGGCGTTTGAACTGCGCGATGCGCGCTTCCGGGGCCTTGTGCTTCTGCGCCAGTTCGATCAGCGGCATGCGATGATCGATGGAGAGAATCTTCAACTGCTGCGGCTGCGGGCGGCGCGTCGTGGCCCAATGCAGATCGTTGATGGCCTTGTCGTGGCGCAGGGCGAAATGTTTGCTGCCGTTTTTCAGGAAAAATTGCAGTTCGTCCCAAGTCGGATATTCCGGCGCGCAGAGCAGACGGGATACGGCGAAGGCGCCGCTGGCGTTGGCATAGGCGCAGCTTGTCTCAATCGGCTCATCGCGCAGCCAGCCGCGCAGGAAGCCGGCCATGAAGGCATCGCCCGCGCCGAGCACATTATAAACTTCCACGGGAAAACCGGGGCCGCGAATGCCTTCATCCAGCGAATCCGGAATAGCGCCGGTGAATACGCTGCACCCCATCGGCCCGCGCTTGCACACCAGCGTCGCCGCGCTCAGCTTGCGCACGGCGCGCAGGGCCGCAATCGTATCTTGCGAGCCGCCAGCGATGTGAAACTCCTCCTCCGTGCCGACGATGAGATCACAATCACCGACAATAGTTTGCAGATGGGCTGTGACGCCATCGGCCTTCACATAACGTTCTTCACCGGCATCATGGCCGGCGACGCCCCATAAATTCGGGCGGTAATCAATATCGAACGCGACCCGGCGGCCATGCTGTTTCGCCAGATGGATCGCCTTGC
>JBOFFO010000525.1:0-4396 GCA_051648665.1 Beijerinckiaceae bacterium
GCGCACGCTTCGCGCACCTGCGCTGAGCGGTTGCCTTTCGCCAGCATCACCATTGATCCGCCGAAGGACTGGAATTGATCGACATAGGAATCCATCCGGCCTGCCGTAGTCGGGCCGAAGGAGCCGGAGGCATAGCCGGCGGGCGTCTTGGCGGGCCCCGCATAATAAACCGGATGGTTTTTGAAATAATCCGGCATGCCCTGACCATTTTCCAGCCGTTCGCGGATTTTCGCATGCGCCAGATCGCGCGCCACGATCATCGGGCCGGAAAGCGAGAGCCGCGTCTTGATCGGGTATTTGGACAGCGTGGCAAGAATTTTTTCCATCGGCTGGTTGAGGTCGATCCGCACCACCTCGCCGCCAAGTTTCGATTCATCAAGTTCGGGCAGATATTGCGCGGGGTTATGCTCCAGCTCTTCAAGAAACACGCCGTCCCTTGTGATCTTGCCCAGCGCCTGCCGGTCCGCCGAGCAGGACACGCCAAGGCCGATCGGCAGGGATGCGCCGTGACGCGGCAGGCGGATGACGCGCACATCGTGGCAGAAATACTTGCCGCCGAATTGTGCGCCGACGCCGAGCGCCTGCGTCATCTTGTGAATTTCCTCTTCCATCGCGAGATCGCGGAAGGCGTGGCCATCCTCCCCGCCGCTCGTCGGCAAGGCATCGAGATAGCGCGTTGAAGCAAGTTTCGTCGCTTTCAGCGTCAATTCCGCCGATGTGCCGCCAATGACGACAGCCAGATGATAGGGCGGGCAGGCCGCAGTGCCGAGTGTCAGGATCTTTTCCTTGAGGAAGGCCAGCATCCGGTCATGCGTCAGGATCGAGGGCGGGGCTTGATACAGGAACGTCTTGTTCGCCGAGCCGCCGCCTTTCACGACATAGAGGAATTTGTAGGCATCCTCGCCTTCCGCATAAATCTCGATCTGCGCCGGCAGATTGTTGCGGGTGTTTTTTTCCTCGAACATCGAAAGCGCAGCGAGCTGCGAGTAGCGCAGATTTTTTTTGTGATAGGCGTCGCGGATGCCTTCGCCGATGGCGCTTTCGTCATCGCCCTCGGTCCAGACAAAGCGTCCTTTCTTGCCCATGACGATGGCCGTGCCGGTATCTTGACACATCGGCAGCACGCCGCCGGCGGAGATATTGGCGTTCTTCAGCAGATCATAGGCAACGAAGCGGTCATTGTCCGTTGCCTCAGGGTCATCGAGAATTTTCGCCAACTGCTTGAGATGGCCCGGCCGCAGCAGGTGGTTCACGTCGATCATGGCCTGTTCGGCCAGCAGCCGGATGGCCTCACGTTCGACGACGAGCATTTCGCGCCCGGCCCATTTTTCCACCCGCACGCCCTTGTCGCTGATCTTGCGATAGGGCGTCGTATCCTTGCCGAGGGGAAACAGCGGGGCATGGCTGTAGGCGGGCAGGGCAGTGTCGGACATGGGGTAACCTCACGGCAAAAACAAAACGCGGGCCGGTTTTATCCGCCCGCGTTGCTGAAGACCATCGGTCAGAAGGCCAAGACTGCCTCACGCCGCGTGCGAGGTTGGCTCCTGCGTCAGAATCGCATGCAGCGCCAAAGGATCGGGCGTGGCGCGCAACTGCGCCGCTTTGGCCGGGTCGCGCAGCACCCGCGCGGTGCGGGCCAGCGCCTTGAGATGGTCAGCACCCGCTTCCTCCGGGGCCAGCAATACGAAGAGCAGGTCCACCGGCTCGCCATCCACTGCCTCGAAGTCGATCGGCTTTTCCAGCCGTGCGAACAGGCCAACGAGCCTGTGGATATCCGGCAGTTTCCCGTGCGGAATAGCAATGCCTGCGCCGATGCCGGTCGAGCCAAGGCGCTCCCGCTGCAACAGGGTCTCGAAGATCACCCGTTCGCTAAGGTCGGTGAGTCTGGCCGCATGCGCTGCCAAATCCTGCAACGCCTGTTTCTTGCCACCCGCCTTGAGGGCCGGGACGATCCCTTGCGGGACCAGAAGATCATGAAGATGCATGGCTTATGTGTTTCCGCCGCCCTGACGCCGATTACGCAACCTGCAACCAGCCCGTGGCCGTGGGTTTCCGCCCAGCCCAATCAAGATTCATGCCGACGGGTTGATCCAGCCGATATGGCCATCCTGCCGACGATAAACCAGATTGACCCGTCCATTCGTCGCATGGCGGAACACGATGAAGGGGGTGCCTGTCAAGTCGAGTTCCTGCACGGCATTGCTGACCGACAGCTCGCGCACCGGATATGTCGTTTCAGCGACCACAATCGGCGTGAAATCGGCAGGAACCTCTGCCTCCTCGTCGGGTGTCTCAATGACCGTATAGACCGCTTCGGCGGCAGGCGCAGCCATGCCGTCCGCCGGGTGCTCTTCCCGCAGCCGCCGCTTGTAGCGCCGCAGCCGCTTCTCGATTCGCTCCGCTGCATCGGCGAAGCTCGCATAGGCTTCATGCCCCTCGCCAGAGGCGGCCAGCGTTGTGCCGGAATCAAGGTGAATCGAACAATCCGAGCGAAACCGCGTCCCTTCCTTCGCGAAGGTGACGTGACCCTTGTACCCCCGCCCGAAATACTTGCCGAGCGCCACATTCAGCCGTTCCTCAACCCGCCCGCGCAAGGAATCGCCAAGATCGAAATTCTTTCCTGAGATACGCAGCATATACGCAGCCTCCCTGATGAAACCGGAGCGGGCTGAGCGAAACCCGCCAAGAAGAAAATCGTTATCGTCTAAGAATCGTAGGAATCAGGCCGCACTGTGTCAACGGACAAAGCCTTTTATTTTATTATGGATTGACAACGCCACGCGCGGTATAGTGGCTGAGCTGATCAAGGGCGCGGCACGGTCTTGCGCGCGGTGCAGGCGCTGAAAGTTAAGGTGCCAACACGCATGCGCCAAAGCGTCAAGTGTTAAAACGTCAAGCCCCAAGTGCGCTTTTTTCGCGTTTGCGTTCCACCGAAGAGGGAATGCGCAGGCTCTCGCGATATTTGGCGACAGTGCGGCGCGCAATGTCGATGCCGGATTCTTTCAGCCGCGTGACGATGGCGTCATCCGACAGGATGGCGCGGGCAGTTTCTGCATCAATCATTTGCTTGATTTTGTGACGCACCGCCTCGGCAGAATGCGCTTCACCGCCATCGGCCGAAGCAATCGACGTAGTAAAAAAATATTTCATTTCAAACAGGCCGCGATGCGTCGCCATGAATTTATTGGAGGTGACGCGCGACACGGTTGATTCATGCATGCCAATGGCGTCAGCCACGCTGCGCAAATTCAGCGGGCGCAATTCAGAAACGCCATTGATAAAAAAAGCATCCTGCTGGCGTACGATTTCTGTCGCAACTTTCAGAATGGTCTTGGCGCGCTGGTCAAGACTGCGCGTCAGCCAGCTTGCGGTCTGGAAGCACTCTTGCACAAAGGTTTTTTCCGCATCGGTTTTTGTCGCGCCGGAAACGCGGGCATAATAGGCCTGATTGACGAGTACGCGCGGCAGGGCATCGCTGTTCAGCTCAATGATCCAGCCGCCATTCGATGCGGGCCTAATAAACACGTCGGGAATAACGGGCGCTGACGGCTCGCCGCCGTAAATCCGCCCCGGCTTCGGATCGAGCGCGCGAATCTCCGCGATAATCCCGCGCAAATCCTCTTCATCGATCTGGGCAATTTTCATCAGGGCTTGAAAATCGCGCTTGGCGAGAAGATCAAGGCGTTCGATCACAGTGGCCATAGCCGGATCGTAGCGGTCTTTTTCTTTCAACTGGATCGCAAGGCATTCGCTGAGCGAGCGGCAGCCGACGCCCGAAGGATCAAAGCCCTGAATGCAGGCGAGCATGCGCTCCACCATGGCTGGATCGGCGTCGAGCCGCGCGGCAATCTCCGCCACAGGTTCGGTGAGATAGCCATTGTCGTCGATGGCATCGATCAGCATGCGTCCGGTCAGCCGCTCCAGCGGGTCGGCCGTGGCCAGCATCAGCTGGGCCTGCAAGTGCTCGCGCAGGTTGGGCTTGGCTTCCGCTGCCCGCTCCATGCCGGAATCATCTTCGCCCTCGAAGCCGCCGCCGCTGACTCCGCTCCAGACTGAGGCAGAAACGGTCAGCCCGTCGCTGTCATTGACGCCGCCGGCTGGCGCCTCATCCGGGAAGGCGTTGCCCAGATCGGTGCCGAGGCGCTCTTCCAGCGCTTGCCGGCTTGTCGCCAGATCAGGGCTGGCCCAGTCGCCGACTACAGCTTCCGTCGGTTCGGTGTATCCGGCGTCGTCGGATGCCAGCCCCGGCAATGGCGAATCCGGCGCATCTTCGACGCGTTCCAGAAGGGGGTTGCGGTCAAGTTCGGCATCGACATAGGCGTTGAGTTCAAGGGTCGAGAGTTGCAGCAGCTTGATCGCCTGCAGAAGCTGCGGCGTCATCACCAGAGACTGGCTC
>JBOFFO010000526.1:0-8621 GCA_051648665.1 Beijerinckiaceae bacterium
GAGATCACGGCGATGCTCGGCGGCTCCGGTTGCGGAAAATCAACGCTGCTCAGGCTGATCGCCGGGTTGGATGCGCCGTCGCGCGGAAAAATTTTCACTGGCGATGCGCAGATCACGGCGCCGCATGCGGATGTCGGGATTATTTTTCAGGAACCGCGCCTGCTGCCGTGGCTGACGGTGGCGGATAATGTCGCCTTCGGGCTGCGTGATGGCAGCGACGCTGACAAGAGGGCCCAGGCCGATGATATTCTGGCACAAGTTGGATTGAAAGGTTTTGGTCCGCGTTGGCCGCGCGAATTGTCAGGCGGGCAACAGCAGCGTGTCGCCATTGCCCGCGCGCTGGCTCCGAAGCCGAAGGTTCTGCTGCTCGATGAACCCTTTTCCGCGCTCGACATGTTCACCCGCGCCGGGCTGCATGCGCATTTGCTCGCGCTGTGGAAAGCGCATCGTCCCACCGTGCTGATGGTGACCCATGATGTCGATGAGGCGGTAACGCTGGCCGACCGCATCGTGGTGATGCAACCCAATCCCGGCCGCATCGCGACGATCATCGACAACGGTCAGGCGCGCCCGCGCGACCGGCTGTCACCCGCCTTTGAATCGATTCAGCGCCAGTCCATCGCGGCGCTTGACCGCAGCATGCGCGGTGAAAAAATTCAGCCCGACAGCACCGCCGCATCCGGCTGGTGGTAAAACAGTCTCAACAGGAAAACCGTCATGACCATCACATCCGACGCGCTGCGCGCCCAGCAAGCCCCGTATAAAGAGCAGTATAAGGCCGATCCGCAGAAGGCGGTGATTACGCTGAAAGCGCTTGGCACGCTCGATGACAGCAAGATCGCCTGCAAGGTCGAAACCGGCCGCGCCATCATGGAAGCAGGGTTGCATCCCGCCACCGGCGGCTCTGGCGCGGAATTGTGTTCCGGTGACATGCTGCTGGAAGCACTGGTGGCCTGCGCTGGCGTCACGCTCAAGGCCGTCGCCACGGCGCTGGAAATCCCGTTGAAAAAAGGCATCGTGCGCGCCGAGGGCGATCTCGATTTTCGCGGCACGCTGGGCGTCGCCAAGGATGCGCCGGTGGGATTTCGCGCTATCCGCCTCGCTTTCGATATCGACGCCGGGGATACGCCGCAGGAAAAAATTGATTCCCTGCTGAAATTGACCGAGCGCTACTGCGTTGTGTTCCAGACCATCAACACGAAGCCGGAACTGACGGTTCAGGTCAATCGCGCCTGAGCGTCAGGCCTTTTTGTCCTGCGCCAGGAAATGCAGCACGCGCAGGGCGGTTTTTTGCGGGATGCGCAGATAGCCTTCGCGCAACCGTTCGGCGCTGCGCATGATGCCGGTCTGGACGAAGCCGAGGGTGATGATCATGTCCATCGTCTCCCAGGCGAAATTCAGCGCCCGGCCGATCACCATCAGCCGGTCCGTATCTTCAGATTCAAACGCGGATTCGATGACTTTCAGCGACAGGCCGGAGAGGCCTGACAGGCCGCACACCACCTCTTCAAAACGTTCCTGCACGGCAAAGCCGCGCACTGTCTCCTCGCTGAGTGTGCGGTCGTTCAGCATCGGCAGCACAAGCGCAATGGCGCGGGTGTAATCCAGTCGCGTGGTGGCGCTTCCGGCCAGCGCATGCACATGGTCGAGATGCGTCGCCACCATGTCATCAACCGCAAGGCCGTCCGCCTGCGGCATCAACAATTTCAGCCGCATGCGGGCGGCATGCCCGGCGATGTCGATGAGCTGGTGCACCTGCTGGATCGGCATGTCCTTCCGCTCTGCCAGCAGCCGCTGGAGAATATCATCGCCACGGGCGCGATGAATCATGCGCTCAAAACCATGGCGGGAAATGCGCGCCGTACCATTGGCGGCCAGCCGCCGCAGCACCGGTGCGCCACCCCGCTCGCTGAGTGCATCAGTCACGGATTCGCTGAGGTTGGGACGCGCGGCGACAATTTCCCGGTGCGCGTCGCCGCGTGTCATGCTGACAGAGACAAGATCGTCCTCGGTCAGGTCAGGGCTGTGCTCCAGCACCGGCCGCGCCACGTCGATCTCGTCATGGGCGAGTTGGCGTAAGGTGCGTGGCGGCGCCTTGGGACGCATGGCGAGACGGCGCGCAAGGTCGATGCGCGAGCGACGCTCGATTTCCGTCGCTAGCCGCACCAGCACCTCGTCGAACAGATCAATGCCTTTGACGTCGAGCCGATCCACCTGTCCGAGATAAAGGTCAGCGATCTTGGCAAGCATGACCGCACGGCGCGTTTCGTCGGCCTGCGCCGTGGCGCGATCCAGATCCTGAATGAGGGTGCCAAGAGCTGACAATCCGGTACTCACGCGCGCGCCATACAGCCATCGCACCTAAGCACGCCACGGGTTAGCAAATGGCTATTGGCGCCTGCCGGGAATGGGTGCTGTTCGGGGCAAGGTGAAGGAACTGCAAAAAGCAAAGCAACAACCAGCGGCCAAGTGCCGGTCTTGCAGCCTGCCGCCCAGCCACCCATATCGATGCTGCCGAACAAGGCCGGAATGCCGTCAGGGTTCCGAAATGGTTGCAACGAAGTGCCAGCGGGGCTTCGCGATGACGCGTGTACCAAATCTGCAATCGCCCTTTCTCCTCGGTTTCGAGGCTATTGAACGGGCGCTGGACCGGGTATCGAAACACGGTTCGGACGGCTATCCGCCCTACAATATCGAACGGCTTGCGCCGGCTACTGACGCACCGGAACGGTTGCGCATTACGCTGGCTGTCGCCGGTTTCCGCCGCGAGGATCTGGAAGTCACGGTCGAGGACGGCCAGCTCATGATCCGCGGCCGGCAATGCGAGGACGATGCGCGCAACCCGCGCGAGTTCCTGCACCGGGGCATCGCCGCGCGCCAGTTCCAGCGCACCTTTCTGCTGGCTGATGGCATGGAAGTCATTGGCGCCGATCTGGCCAACGGCTTGCTTTCCGTGGATCTGGCCCGGCCCGAACCGGCGCGCATCGTCAAGACCATCGCCATCGCCAGCCGTGACTGAAACGCTCCGTTTACATCTCGTCCGTCACACTGCCGGGGTTGTCCGGCGATCAACCGCTCAAAGGAGGGTTGCATGACCAACGATACCATCAACCGGAATGGCCCGGCTGTCGCTCAGCCCATGTCGCCGGAAGCCTTTGCCGGACTGGGCGGCGGGCAGGTGGCCTATGTCAAAAGCATGTCATCGGATGAGGTGCGGCGGGTGTTCCCGAATGCGCCCGCGTTACAGCCGGGCATGCAGCTTTTCGCCCTGCTCAATGCTGACGGCACCCCGATCCTGCTGACCGACTCCCGTGAAACAGCATTGGCGAATGCCTGGCAGCACGACCTCGCCACGGTCAGCCTACACTGACCTTGCACGGCGCTCGGCAGGGGTTTGAACTCAGCCCGCGCCTTCGCTAACAGGGCGGACGCCCATCGCGTCCGCCGCATCGCTGGTGCGACGCTTCCGGAGTCCGCGCCGCATGACCATCCGCTTCAACCCGGTTTTTGCCGATCTGCCGACCACCGTGTTCGAGGTGATGTCGCGGCTGGCGCGTGAGCATAATGCGGTCAATCTCGGACAGGGTTTCCCTGATGATCCCGGCCCGGAGGATGTGCGGCGCAAGGCGGCGGATGCGGCCATCACGGGCTGGAACCAGTATCCGCCGATGATGGGCATTCCGGAATTGCGGCAGGCCATCGCTGCCCATTACCGCCATCACCAGCAGATCAGCTTCGATCCCGACACCGAGACCATGGTGACTTCAGGCGCGACGGAGGCACTCGCCGGCGCGCTGATGGCGCTGATCGAGCCGGGCGACGAGGTGGTGCTGTTCCAGCCCATGTATGATGCCTATCTGCCGCTGGTGAAGCGCGCCGGCGGCGTGCCGAAATTCGTCACGCTGAAGCCGCCGCACTGGCGCTTCACGGCGGATGATCTGGCGGAAGCCTTTTCGCCACGCACCAAGCTCGTGCTGTTCAACAACCCGCTCAACCCCTCTGGCATCGTCTATGCCCGCGACGATCTGGAGTTGCTGGCGCAGGCCTGCATCGCCAACGACGCCATCGCCGTCTGCGACGAGGTTTGGGAGCACGTGATTTTCGATGATCGCGCGCATCTTCCGCTGATCGCCCTGCCGGGCATGCGCGAACGCACGGTGAAAATTGGCTCCGCCGGCAAGATTTTTTCACTGACCGGCTGGAAGGTGGGATTTGTTTGCGCCGCAGCCCCGCTCATGCGCGTGCTGGCGAAGGCGCACCAGTTCCTGACCTTCACCACGCCGCCAAATCTGCAGGCTGCTGCGGCCTATGGCCTGATGAAGGATGACGCTTATTTCACGCAGATGCGCGCCGCCTTTCAGCGCTCGCGCGACCGCTTCGCGGCAGGACTGAGCGACCGCGGCTTTGCGGTGCTGCCCAGCGCCGGCACGTATTTTCTCAATGTCGATCTCGCGCCGCTCGGCGTGAATGACGACACTGCCTTCTGCGAAAGGCTGGTGAAAGAGCATGGGGTGGCCGCCATTCCCGTCTCCGCTTTTTACGCGCAGGATGCGGTGAAAACCGTGGCGCGCTTCTGCTTTGCCAAAACCGACGCGACGCTTGATGCGGCGTTGCATCGGCTTGAAAATGTCGCCCGCCATCGTTGATCGTGCTGACAGGAAACACCAGGGATGATCATGAACAAATCCATCGCTGCTCTCTTCGCCGCTTTTGCTGCTGCGCTCAGCCCCGCGCTGGCGCAGGAGCGGGTCGTCAATGTCTATAACTGGTCGGACTATATCGAGCCGAAGGTGCTCGAGGATTTTACCAGGGAAACGGGCATCCGCGTCGTGTATGATGTCTATGACAAGAACGAGACGCTGGAAGCGAAATTGCTCGCCGGCAATTCCGGCTATGATGTGGTTGTCCCGTCAGGCCCTTTCCTGCAACGCTTCATCGAATCCAAGCTGGTGCGCCCGCTTGACCTGTCAAAGCTGCCCAACATCAGCAACATGTGGGGAGAAATCCAGCAGCGGCTGGCGACGTATGATCCCGGCAACAAATACGCCGTCAATTATATGTGGGGCACGGTCGGCATCGGCGTGAATGTCGCGAAAGTGAAGACGGCACTGGGCGACATGCCGTTGAATACATGGGATCTCGTCCTCGATCCCAAGAAGATTGAAAAATTGAAAGATTGCGGCGTGATGATTCTCGATGCGCCGGAAGACGTGTTCCCTGGGGTGTTGCGCGCGCTGAAGCTCAATCCCAATTCCAAGAATGCCGATGACTATCGCAAGGCTGCCGCAGCTTTGGTGAAAATCCGCAACAATGTCCGCAAGTTCCATTCCTCGGAATATATCAACGCGCTCGCCAATGGCGATATCTGCATGGCCGTGGGCTATTCCGGCGATATTCTGCAGGCGCGCAAACGCGCCGAGGAGGCGAAAAATAATGTCGAAGTCGCGTATCTCATTCCGCGTGAGGGCGCACAGATGGGCTTCGACTCCTTCACCATTCCCGTCGATGCCAAGAATATCGCCGAGGCGCACGCTTTCATTGATTACATGATGCGCGCCGATGTCGCCGCGCGCAATGTCGATGCCGTGGCGTTTGCCTCAGGCAACAAGGCCGCGCGCGAAAAAATCAAGCCGGAGGTCGCCAACAACAAGGGCGTCTATCCCGATGATGAGACATTTTCGCGCCTGTTCGCGACAGTGTCGCCGGATGACAAGTTGCAGAAGGTCATCACGCGGGAATGGACCCGCGTCACGACAGGGAAATAACCGCCGTCATTTGAGATGCATCATACCGCTGGCGCTTCTGCGCGCGCATCCTATGTGACTTGGGCGTAGCAGGAGGTCGGTTTGATGGGCGAAGCGTTGATGATCCCGGCTGGAGCATGGGTGCTGGTGGCGGACGGTCGCAAGGCGTTGCTGTTGCGCAATGCAGGAAGCGCGCGCATCGCCGAGCTTGAAATGCAAGAGGTGCTTGAGGCGCCGGACAATCCACAGAACCGCGATCAGGGCACGGACCGCGCGCCGCGCACCCAGTATGGGACGCGGCGCAGCGCCATTGAACAGACCGACTGGCACCAGCAGGCCGAGGATCGGTTCGCAGCCGATGCAGCCGCCGCGCTCGAAGCCCGGCACCGCGCCGATCCCGCCCCTGTCATTCTGGTTGCCGCACCGCGCACACTCGCGGTGTTGCGGGCGGCGCTGCCGGACACAGTGCGCGCGGCTGTCGCTGCCGAGGTTGCCAAGACTCTGACAAAGCACCCCGTTGCGGACATTCAACGGCTGTTGACCTGACGGTTAGCCAGGCTGCGCCATCGCTTCGACGCTGCGGGTGAGCACGGCCAGATCCTGCGGGCGTGACAGGCGGTGGTCGCCGTCCTTGATCAGCGTCAGCGTTGTCGCGTCGCCGGGCAGATGTTCGACCAATGTCATGGCGTGTTGCCACGGCACATCCGGGTCGGCCATGCCTTGCAGGATATGCACCGGGCAGCCGGGCGTGATGGGCGCGCCCAACAGGGCATGCCGCCGTCCGTCCTCGATCAGCTTTTTCGTGATTGGATAGGGATCGGGCGAATATTCGGAGTGGCGCAGCCATTGCCCTTCCGCCTCGATGGTCTTTTTGACAGCATCGGGGAACTGCGCCCACATCAGCGCGTCCGTGAAATCGACGGCGGGCGCGATCAGCACCAGTCCGGTGAGCGCTTCGCCGCGCGCTGCCAGCGCCCGTGCGGCGAGCAGCGCAATCCATCCGCCCATGGAGGAACCGACAAGCAGCGGGCGGGCGCCGGCATGGCGGGTAATCGCCTCAAGCGCATCCTCCAGCCAGCTTGAGATCGTGCCGTCGCCGAATGGGCCCGACGATTCCCCGTGGCCTGAGTAATCGAAGCGGAGGAAGGCGCGGCCCGAGCGTTCCGCCCAGTCGTCCAGCGCCCCGGCTTTGGTGGCGCGCATGTCTGACCGGAAGCCGCCGAGCCAGACAACAGGGGGGCCAAGGCCGTTGCGACGCAAATAGGCGATGGTGCGGTCGCCCAGCGGGGTGGAGAGCGTGAAGTGGCTGGCTTGCATCGGCTTGGCAGGAATAGCTGGGGGTGTGAAGGCAATGGTTGCGTCGGTGGCGTTCCTACTGGATTTTGCGCCGTGATGCGATTCGCTGACACCACGATGACCGGCCGGTCCTCCCATCATCCGCTTGAGGGGCTGACGATCCTGCAAATTATCCCTGCGCTGCATGGCGGCGGGGCCGAGCGCAGCGTTATTGACGGGGCGGAGGCGCTGGCGTCAGTGGGCGCGCGCGCCCTTGTCGCCTCCCGCGGGGGCCGTCTGGTGGGGGAATTGCAGGCCAAGGGCGGGACATGGATTCCGTTTCCCGCCGACAGCAAGAACCCGTTGGTCATGGCGTCAAACATTGGCCGGCTCAAGGCGCTGATCCGCTCCGAGCGGGTCGCCATTGTTCATGCCCATTCGCGCGCTCCGGCCTGGGCGGCGTGGAGCGCGGCGCGCGCCTGCGGCGTGCCGTTCATCACCAGTTATCACGGCGTCTATGGTGCGCGCTCGTCGGCAAAGGCGCGGTATAACGCGGTTATGGCGCGTGGCGATTACATTATCGCCAACTCCGCATTCACGGCCAATCATGTGTGCGAAACCCACCCCGATGCCGCCGACCGGGTGCGCATCATCCAGTGCGGCACCGACCTCAACATCTATGCGCCGTCGCTGGTGGACGCCAACCGCGTGGCGGCGCTGCGCACCCGCTGGCGCGTCCAGCCCCATGAACGGGTGGTGCTGCTCGCTGCCCGTCTGACCGCGCTCAAGGGCCATCTCGTGCTGATCGAGGCGGCGCGGCAGATGGCGCTGGAGGGCCTGACCGATACGGTCTTCATTCTCGCTGGCGATGCCGACGGCAAGGACCGGTATGTCGGAAGCATCGATACGGCCATCGCCAAGGCAGGGCTGGAAGGCATCGTTCGCCGTGTCGGCTTCTGCGAGGACATGCCGGCGGCTTACCGGGCGGCGGCTGTGGTCGTTGTGCCTTCGACCGAGCCGGAAACCTTTGGCCGCGTCGCTGCCGAGGCACAGGCGATGGGCACGCCGGTGATCGTGTCCGATCTCGGCGCCGCACCGGAAACGGTGTTGTCCGTTCCGGCGGTCGAGGCGTCGCGGCGCACCGGCTGGCGCGTGCCGGCGGGCGACGCATCAGCGCTTGCTGCCGCATTGCAGGAGGTGTTGGGATTGGGCGCATCGGCGCGGGATGCGCTCGGCCAGCGCGCTCGTCACCATATCGACATCCATTTCTCCTACGAGCAGGCGGCGCTGCGCACATTGGCGCTTTATGCCGAGGCGCTCGGACTGGCGGCGCGGCCATCCCCGCAGGGTGCGATGATGCAGAACGGAGTGGCCCAGATCACGCCCGCTGCCCTGCCGGGGCGGACGGATGTGGTCAGGGCGCATGCCGATGGGCTACCCGCGGCCCGTGACCGCGTGCCTGCCGGTTATGCGGCAGAACCCGCACTGGCCGCGCCTGCTCTGGCGGGGGGGCACGGCTTGTCCGGCCGCAACATTCTCCAGATTATTCCCGCGCTCGATGCCGGCGGTGCGGAACAATCGACGCTCGATGTGGCGCAGGCG
>JBOFFO010000527.1:0-3406 GCA_051648665.1 Beijerinckiaceae bacterium
TGTGCCGGGGTTGGCGTTGTGGCTGGTGCGGATTTTGTCGTAAGCCTTATTTGGCTTGCAGCGTGCGCCGGAAAAAAGCGAGCACGGCGGCGCGCATGCGCGGTGTTTCCTTGTGGCCGGTATCCGGATCAACCAGAATTTCCAACGCGTCTGAAGCCCCGGCCCGTTCATAGGCAGCGCGGAGATCAGCGATGCCGCGCGCCAGCGCGTCCGGCGGCGTCAGCGGATCAGCAGCGCCCATGCAGGCGAGTTGCGGGCGCGGCGCGCTCAGACCCGCGATCATCCCGGTGGATATTTTTTGTGTGAGGCCCGGCACCATCATGTAGATGCCATGCAGATCATGCGCGTCGCTGCGCACCAACGTGGCGAGATCGGCAAAGCAGCAGAGATGCGCCGTCGCGGCAATACGTTCATCGAGTGCTGCCAGCCAGAAAGACAAGGTGGCGCCCATCGACAGGCCCATGACGCCGGTGCGGGCAGCATCAACCTCCGGCAGGCCGTGCAGGATCGTCAGCGCGCCAGCGAGATCGTTCAGCATCGCGCCGAACAGGGTCGTGCCGTTCCAGAGATGCTGTTTGGCCAGAACGGATTCCTGCGGCTCGCAGCGTACGCCGAAGCAGGGCAAATCGATGCACAGGGCGGCAAAACCATTGTCCGCCAGCGCTTGCGCATAGGGTGGCGCGAGGAGAGCAGGGCGGCCAGTGATCAACTCGTCCGCGCCGATGGCGTAAGTGTTGCCGTGGGCGTGAATATAAAGAATGGCAGGGCAGCCCTGCACGGCTCCTGCAGGGCGCGTCAGTAATGCGCGCACCCTCTCATTGCCGTGGCGCAGAATGATTTCATCTGCCGCGACGCCCGGCAGATCAACGGGGCATGCGTGACGCTCTGCGATACGAAACGGCGTGGGCGCAAAGCCGCCGAGCAGCGCCGCCAGTGCGGCGCGCGTTTCTGTCGGGGTTGCCGTCATTGCGCGGTTGCGCCGGTGCGCGCGACCAGCCGGTGCGGCAGCAATCGGTCGCGCACCGCTTCGCCGCCCCAGAGGGCCTGCAACTGATCCACCACCGCCGGGCCGAAATCATCGTAGGGCACATGCACGGAGGACAGCCACGGCGCGATCCAGCGGTTGAGCGGGTTGTCATCAATGCCGACGAGGACGCAATCATTGGGTATGCGCACACCGCTTTCACAGGCGTGCCGGAAGGCGCCATAGGCCATCTGGTCGCTGACACAGAACAGACCTTGCGGCCATGCGCGTCCGTCCGTCAGTGTGCGCGCAGCCTCATATCCGGCGGCAATGTGTTGCAGTACTGCGGACGATGTTTTCGTGATGTTCGCGGCGCGCAGTCCCCGGGCGCGCGCCTGCGCCATGAAGCCGGTGACGCGGTCGGCAATCGCTGAGGATGTCAGCGCGCTGTGAATGATCGCAGGATTTTCTATGCCCGCATCAAGCAGAAAATCGGCGGCGGCAGCGCCTGCGGCGCTGTTGTCGATGCCGACAAAGGGTGCGCTTTTGCCGCCCACGGTCTGGCGGCGGTTGACCAGCACAACCGGTTCCCGCCGCCTGAGAAATTCATTCAGGCGCGGGCTGCGCACCGGCGACACCAGCACATAGCCTTGCACGAACTGGGCCTGCATCGCATCGAGATATTCATCCTGAAGCGCGGGCTGATCATGGGTGTCGCACAGGATCATGACATAGCCCGCTGCCCGCAGCGCCGCTTCCGTCGAGGATGCAATCGCCGCCATCGCCGGATTGTCGAGATTGGGCGACAGCATCGCCACGATGCGGCTGGAGCGCTGGCGCAGCGACTGGCCAACCGGATTGGGCCGGTAACCCAACGTCTCCAGTAAGCCCTTGATGCGCGCCACGGTTTGCGGGTTGGCGCGATTGGTCATGCCGTTGGCGATGCGCGAAACGGTGGCCACCGAGACGCCAGCCGCGCGCGCCACCGTGGCGAGCGAAACGCGCGGCGCCGCAGCCGGGCGGAGGCGGGGGGATGAGCGCATGGCGAACCTTACTGACGCCTTTAGCCTTACGGTGGGGGGCGATGCCGACTGGATGCCATCTTGTCGTAAAAAGCCCGCTTGACGCAATAGGCAAACGTTTGCCAAGATGGCTTCAATAAAAATTTGCGGCGCAACCGTGCTGCACACGTAAGGCGGTGCTCCGCCAGATGTCACCGGGAGGACATGCGATGACAATGACATTCCGCAAGGCGGGCCTGTTTGCCTTTGGCTGCGCCATTTCGCTGGGCGCGCTGCTGACGGCGGCGCAGGCGCAATCGGTCAATCTGCGTTATCTTTGCTATGGCGACGGCAATGAGTGCGAAGTGTCGCGCGAATTGCTTGACCGGTTCGAGAAGGCGAACCCGACCATCAAAGTCACGGTGGACAAGGTTGGCTTCGCAGTGATCCGCGAGCAGCTCGAAACGCGGCTCGCCGGCGGCGAGGCGCCGGATATGGCGCGCGTCACCAATCTCGGCGGCCTCAACAAATATTATCTCGATCTGCGCCCGCACATCAACGCCGCGAACTGGGAAGCGAATTTCGGCTCGACGCTGCCGTGGATGCGTGTCGGCAAGGATGACAAGGGCATTTATGGCTGGATGACGCAGCTCACGGTCACGGGGCCGTTCGTCAACAAGACCATGTTCGATCAGGCGGGCGTGAAAATGCCGGCGCCAGGTGCAACCTGGGATGACTGGGCGAAGGCCACAGCCGAAGTGCAAAAGAAGGGCAAGATCTACGCGGCGATGGCGATGGACCGCACCGGCCACCGCTTTGCCGGCCCGGCGATTTCCTATGGCGCGAAATATTTCGACGCCAATGGCAACCCGTCTGCTGTGGTCGATGACGGTTTCAAGGCCATGACCGAGCGGATGATTCAGTGGCACAAGGATGGCCTGATGCCGCCCGACATCTGGCCCGGCGCATCCGGCGCGAAATGGAAAAATGCCGGTGACATGTTCATCAATGGTGATGTGGTCATGCACATTGCCGGTTCGTGGATGATCCAGAAATTCCAGTCCGATATTGGCGACAAGTTCGAGTGGGTGGTGCCGGCGCAGCCTTGCGGTCCAGCTGGATGCTCCGCCATGCCCGGCGGCGCAGCGATGGTCGCATTCAAATCGACCAAGCATCCGGCAGAAGTCGGCAAGGTCATGGAATTTATGACTTCGGAACCGATCCTGAAGGAATATTATGAGCGCACGGTGCAGATTCCCGCTCACAAAGGTCTGGCTGAAAAAGGTCTGACTTACGGCAAGGATGTCGGCCCGGCGACGCAGGCAGCGCTGAAGCAGTTCACGGCGGATTTCGGCAAGATTTCGCTGGTGGCGCATCAGCTTCAAGGCTATCAGCGCAATGTCGCGATTTTCAACGCCACAGTGAATTATGTGGCGCAGGC
>JBOFFO010000528.1:0-2035 GCA_051648665.1 Beijerinckiaceae bacterium
CGCGCGCACAGGGGTGCAGATGCCCGGCAATCTGTGGACGCGGGTCGCGCGCACTCGCCGCGTGCCACAGCAGCACGCCATCAAGATGCAGGAACGGCGCAACATCGCCGCCGACGCCCACAGGCGGGGAGGGATCGTGATTGCCGGCAATCCACAGCCAGTCCCGGCCTTTCTGCAAATCGGCCAGTGCGGAAAAATCCTCAGCGCCGAGACGATCAGCGCCATCGTCATCGTGAAAATTGTCTCCCAGCGCGATGATGCGCTGCGGCTGGAAATCCATGATCATCGCGCCGAGAATCGTGAGCGTCGCGCGCGTATCATAGGGCGGCGCGAGCATGCCCCGGCGCGCGAAGGATGAACCTTTTTCCAGATGCAGATCGGCAACAAGCAGCGACCGGTGCTGCGGCAGATAAAGCCCGCCGCGCGCATCGGGAATGCATTCCAGCGCACCCACAGCAAAGGGTGCGCCGGCATTCGCGCGGACCAGCGCCGCGCTCATGCTGTCACCGCCGCATCGCCATGTGTCATGCCAGTGCTTCCTCGGTCATCTGCGCCTCGGCTTCCGCCAGCAGCGCATCGGAGGCTTCGCCATAAACAGATTCGCGGCTGATCTCCAGCATCACGGAAATGCCAAGCGGCGACACGCGCTCCAGCGCGCAATGCACGATATGGCCCTGAATGCGGGCAAGCATGTCACTGACGCGCCGCACATCGAGCAGCCCGGTCGCCGCATCCGCGCGCGCCGCGCGCAGCAGGATATGATCAGGCTCATGCTTGCGCAGCACATCATAGACAAGATCGGTGGAGAGCGTGACCTGCCGACCGGTTTTTTCCTGACCGGGAAAACGCCTTTCGATCAGCCCGGCAATAATCGCACAATGCCGGAACGTGCGTTTCATGATCGAGGATTCGGCGAGCCAGTCCTCCAGATCGTCGCCGAGCATGTCCTGCCCGAACAAATCGCTGAGCGACAGGCGTTTCTGCGCAATCGCGGCGGAGAGATCGGACAGGCCCCAGATGCACAGGCCGTAGTCATTGCACACGAAACCGAGCGGCCGCAGCCGCGCCCGTTCCAGGCGCCGTGTCAGCAGCATGCCCAGCGTCTGGTGCGCCAGCCGGCCCTCGAACGGAAAGGCGACGAGATAATGCTTGCCGGAACGGGGAAAGGTTTCCACAAGCAGGTCGCTGCGCCCCGGCAGCACGGATTTTTCCTTTTGCAGCCGCAGCCAGCCCTGCACCTCCGCCGGCAATTTTTTCCATTGCGCCGGGTCGGCGATGATCGCGCGCACACCGTCGGCCAGAAAACTCGACAGCGGGAAGCGCCCGCCCGCATAGGACGGAATTTTTGGATCCGTGCGCGCCGGCGCGCGGGTGACGATGATCTCGTTTTCCTGCAACCCCTCGAAGCGCAATATTTCACCGGCGAAAATGAAGGTGTCGCCGGGCGTGAGCTGCTCGCCGAAATATTCCTCCACCTCGCCCAGCACGCGTCCGCCCTGGGCGATTTTGCCGCCCGCTGCGCCAGCGGCGCGCGTGCGCACGCGCCCCAGCCGCACCTTCAGCATCGCCTCTTCAACGATGGTGCCGACATTCATGCGATAGCGTTGCGCCGTCTGTGCATTGCTGACGCGCCACAACCTGTCCTTGCCCTGCCTGATTTTCGCAAAACGGTCATAGGATTTCAGAGCATATCCGCCGGTCGCAACGAAAGCGATGATGGCATCGAAGGTGGCGCGGTCGAGCGCTGCATAGGGTAATGCGCCGGTGGCCTCGCGGTAGAAATCATCGGCATCGAATGGTTCGGCGCAGGCCATGCCGAGGACATGCTGCGCCAGCACATCCAGCCCGCCTATTTTCACATCTGGCGTATCCTGCGCGGCGATGGCCACCGCATCAAGCGCAGCGCGGCATTCCATGGCCTCGAACCGGTTCGACGGCACAAGAATCGCTTTTGATGGTTCATCAAGCCGGTGATTGGCGCGGCCGACGCGCTGCATGAGGCGGCTCGCGCCTTTCGGCGCACCGAGATTGATGA
>JBOFFO010000529.1:0-1530 GCA_051648665.1 Beijerinckiaceae bacterium
ACAGGCGCGTGCTGTTGCAGAGATGAAGAAAATCATCGCGATTGGGCATTCTTCCGGCAGCGATACGCTCGCTGGGATGGCCTTGATATTGGAACATATGTCATCGGTCGCGGAGTGCGCGGCATGAGCAAGGTGCGGCTTTTCATCGGCATGATGTCCGGCACCAGCACGGATGGCGTCGATGCGGTGCTCGCGCGCTTCGACGGCGGTGCGCCGGTGCAGGTGGCGATGGCGTCGCGCGCCTATGACGATGCGCTGCGCCGTGAAATTCTGGCGCTCAATGCGCTGGTGGAAAACGAATTGCATCGCGCCAATTTGGCTGCCAATGCGATAGCCGATCTGTATGCGTCTGTGGTGCTGGATCTGCTGAAAAAAGCAAACGTTAAACCGGCGGATGTGTCGGCGATTGGCGCACATGGACAGACAATCCGTCATCGGCCTGATCATGGCTACACGGTGCAGATCATCAACAGCGCGCGGCTGGTGGAACAAACCGGCATTGCCGTCATCAGCGATTTTCGCAGCCGTGACATGGCCGCTGGCGGGCAGGGCGCGCCTTTGGTGCCGGCCTTTCACATCGATGTTTTTGGCGACCGCGTGCGTCATCGCGCCGTGCTGAATATCGGCGGCATCAGCAATGTCACGTTACTCGCGCCGGGTGCGAATGCCGCGCTGGGGTTTGATTGTGGGCCGGGGAATATTTATCTCGACCAATGGTGCGAAACGCATACGGGCGCCCGCTATGATGACAACGGCGCCTGGGCGCGCAGCGGCAAGGTTAACGAAGCCCTGCTGGCGGCCATGCTCGCCGATGATTATTTTCAGGCTGCGCCACCCAAAAGCACCGGACGCGATCTGTTTTCGCCGGACTGGCTGAAACAATTTGATGTCACCGGAAAAAATCCTGCCGATGTGCAGGCGACGCTGCTGGCGCTGACGGCAAAGACAATTTGCGATGATCTGCGGCGGCATGGGCGTGGCGTGCAGGATTTATTCGTCTGCGGCGGCGGCGCGCTCAACGGTGCGCTGATGGATGCGCTGCGCGCCTCGCTGCCGGATATTGCGGTGATGGATACGAACGCGCTCGGCATCGATCCGATGGCGGTCGAGGCCATGGCCTTCGCCTGGCTGGCGCAGCGTTTCACCGACCGGCTGTCGGGGAATGTCCCGACGGTGACGGGCGCCGAGGGCCTGCGCGTCCTGGGCGCTTATTATCCACGCTGACTCATGTGATCACGGACGGCGCATCGCGGCCCGTGAAATGCCGGATCCGTGCAACGGTCTCAGCGGCGGTAATCAATGGGGCCAGAACCTTTTCGGTCGGCAGGTCATGCTTGGCCGCGTCAGGCTCGAAACTGTCGAGATAGACCCGCAAGGTTGCGCCGGCCGTACCAGTTCCAGAGAGCCGGTAAACAATGCGCGAACCATCCGCAAATAAAATGCGGATGCCTTGCTGCATTGTGCGTGAGCCATCGACAGGATCGTCATAGGAAAAATCATCGGCTGACGCGATGCGCAGCGCGCCAAAAT
>JBOFFO010000530.1:0-2125 GCA_051648665.1 Beijerinckiaceae bacterium
GTGTCGGCGCGACCTGGCGCCGGATCGACCGTCAGCGTGCCACGCCACGGATAGGCCGGCTGGGCGCTCGCGCCGCTCCACGGGTCGGGCAATGCATTGCCTTCAGGAATATCCATCATGAGGAACGGGTGAAGATTAACCTTGAGGCCGCGTGCCTTGAGCGCCTGAATGGCTTGAATAACCGCCGCATCGGATGGTGTGCCGCCATAGGCTGGTTTCGCCTCATGCAATGACACCAGCGATGCACTTTCGCGGTTTAGTCCAGCGACGCTCCAGACCTGCGGCACCGTACTTTTCGCAGCCCGGTCAATTTTTGGACGCACTGTGCAATGCGCAGCGCGCAGATCATCGCCGAACCACGCGACGATGAGCGTGACGCTTTCCAGGTCAGGGCAAAAACGCACGAGCTGATCGATCGACGCATCGAAATCGCTTGCATGGGTCAACTGATTGCGATTTTCAGCAGCAAGGCCCCCGCCGGCAATATAAGCGGCTTGTGTGGCATAAGCGAACTCGCCTGCACCGGGGATGAGATTTACAGCGCGCAATTTCTTGGCCAGCGTCCCGACTGGCCTGATCACCTCAAAAGAGAGTTGCGGCAGGCGATTGCCATAATCCCCTAATGGCATGCGCTCGAAGACAATATAGGCGAGATTGCGATAGGCAGGCGCATGCTCAGCGCCCTCTTTCGCGACAATCAGCGGATCGGGCATTTGATCGGCCGTGCCGCGATACAGGCGCATCGTCAGCGCGCTGACATCGAGCGGCTTGCCATCCGCCCAGACGCGACGCACGGCTGCAATTTCTCCTTCGCAAAGGCCAACAGCGAAATTGGCAAAATAGCTGTATGTGCGCACCTTTGTGCCACCGCCACTGAGGCTACCCTTGCCACCGCTTGATCCGCCGCGTTCGCGGCGCATGATCATCACTTCTTCAAATCGCGTCGCCCATATCACTTCACCGCCGATGCGCGCACGCCCATAGACGCGCGGAATTGATGCGCCTTCTGTTGAACCCAATCCCGGCATTTCGCTCAGGCGTGGCCCTTCGATCGGGCGGGCATGGGCATTGAGTATGGCGGAATCGATGCTGGCGCCCGCCACGGCGCCCACTGCACGACCGATGACGCCGCCAATCGGTCCGCCGATCATCGTGCCGATGACATTGCCGGCAATTTGCAAAACGAGCGTGGCCATAAGGCTTTTTTCCGTCAGTCGTTCGTGAAGGCAGGAAACTGGAAGGCGGCGACACAATGCCGCCGCCACCAGGATGACAGCGCGACCTCTGTGACCATCGCTCCATCATGTGCGTGAATCATGCGATCGGCGCTGCTTAAAATCGCCGCGTGTGACGCTGGCAGATGGGCGCGCCAGCGAAACAAGGCCACATCGCCGGCCTGCATTTCGTTCACAGAAATTTCGATGAGATGACGGCGCGCCGCTTCCAGCATCCGGTCATCGCCAACCGCAAAGGGCCAGTGCGGCGCATAAGGACGGAGCGGTTCCGGCTCACGGCCGTAGAGCGCACGCCAGATACCGCGCACAAGGCCAAGGCAATCACATCCCACACCACGCAGCGACGCCTGATGGGCGTAGGGCGTTCCAATCCAATGTTTCGCCTCTGCCACAATGATTTTTCTTTGCTCGTCCATCACCGGAACAGGCTACCGCCATCGAGCCGCGCATCGCCTTCGCGGGCAACGGTAACGACATGATCATTACCCGGCATATGCGGAAAGCCGCGAAAATTCGTGACATTGGCAAAACGCTCGCGACAGGTTGTGAACTGCTTGTCGCAACCAGCGATGAGCGTGAATGTGTCGCCAGGCATGACGGGCGCAAGCGGCGGGTTCCACAATGTGATGCGCATGCGCGCTGCTTCAACGCGATGGTCAGAAATGCCTTGCGCCGTGCCAGCATTGCCGCCGCTCAGCCATTGCACACGTCCTCCGGCAAACCAGCGATCCGCATGCGTTGATATATCCGCGTCGAAAATTGCAGCACCCACGACGGCAAGCACTGCACATTGCGCGCGCCATTGCGGCAGCTCTAAATCGATGCCGCAACGCGCGTCACCCAACGCGGCTGTGCACGATGCGCTGTAAACACGGCCCCTGTCTTCATCA
>JBOFFO010000531.1:0-1950 GCA_051648665.1 Beijerinckiaceae bacterium
CTTGAAGGATTCCTCCTCCGCCGCGCTCCAGCTTTTTCCCTCCGCCTCGATATTGTCGCGGCGCACGGTGGCGAGCACGGAGGCCGCCTGTTCGCCGCCCATCACCGAAATGCGGCTGTTCGGCCAGGTGAACAGAAAGCGCGGCGAATAGGCGCGCCCGCACATGCCGTAATTGCCCGCGCCGAAGGAGCCGCCCACCAGCACGGTGATTTTCGGCACGGACGCGCAGGCCACCGCCGTCACGAGCTTCGCGCCATCCTTCGCGATGCCGCGCGATTCAAACTCGCGGCCCACCATGAAGCCGGTGATGTTCTGCAAAAACAAAAGCGGAATGCGCCGCTGGCAGCACAGCTCGATGAAATGCGCGCCCTTCTGCGCGCTCTCCGAGAACAGGATGCCATTGTTGGCGATGATGCCCACCGGCATGCCATGCAGCCGCGCAAAGCCCGTCACCAGCGTCGTGCCGTAGAGCGCCTTGAACTCGTCAAATTCGGAATCATCCACCAGCCGCGCGATCACCTCGCGGATGTCATATTGCTTTTTGAGGTCGCACGGCACGATGGTTTCAAGCTCGGCGGGATCAAAGCGCGGCTCGACCGGCGCTTGCACATCGATGTCAATGCTCTTGCGGCTGTTGAGATTGGCGACGATGCGCCGCGCGCTCATCAACGCGTGATGATCGTCGAGCGCGTAATGGTCGGCAACGCCGGAGAGCCGCGTATGCACATCCGCCCCGCCGAGATCTTCAGCGGAGACAATTTCGCCGGTCGCGGCCTTCACCAGCGGCGGGCCGCCGAGAAAAATCGTGCCCTGCTTGCGCACAATCACCGTTTCGTCCGACATGGCGGGAACGTAAGCGCCGCCCGCCGTACAGCTGCCCATCACCACCGCAATCTGCGGAATGCCGAGCGAGGACAGCGTCGCCTGATTGTAAAATATCCGGCCGAAATGCTCGCGGTCGGGAAACACATCGGTCTGGTGCGGCAAATTCGCGCCGCCTGAATCGACGAGATACACGCAAGGCAGCCGGTTCTCGCGCGCAATTTCCTGGGCGCGCAGATGTTTTTTCACCGTCATCGGATAATAGGTGCCGCCCTTGATCGTCGCATCATTGCAGACGATCATCACCTCGCGGCCTTCGACGCGGCCGATGCCGCAAATCATGCCGGCGGCATGCACATCGCCCTCATACATGCCGTTGGCGGCAAGCAGCCCGATTTCGAGAAAGGGCGAGCCGGGATCGAGGAGCCGCCGCACCCGGTCACGCGGCAGCAATTTGCCGCGCGCCACATGCCGCTCGCGCGCTTTGGCCGAACCGCCTTCCGCTGCCGCGCCGCGCCGCGCCAGCAGGCCGACGCGCAGGGCCGCCCATTCCGCTGCATTGGCGGCAAGCGCAGGATCATTGGCATCGAGTTTGGGAGAGAGAATGGCCACAGCAGAACTCCGGACTTTCATCCCTTATGGCCTGCCCGCCCCCGATTTCAAACCCCGCCAAACACCTCCCGGAACGCCCGCTTCAGCGCCACATCCACATCGGCAAGGCTGACCAGCAGGCCGAGGTCATGCAGGCTCGTGACGCCATAGCGCGGATCGACGACGCCGCACGGCACGATGCCGGAAAAATGCGCCAGCTCCGGCTCCACATTCAGCGCGATGCCGTGGAACGTCACCCAGCGCCGGATGCGGATGCCGATGGCGGCGATCTTGTCCTCGTAACCGTCGCCCTTGTCCGGCCGCTTTACCCACACCCCGACCCGGTCCTCGCGCCGCTCGCCGCGCACATTGAATTGGTCCAGCGTGCGGATGATCCACTCTTCCAGCGCGGCGACAAAGGCGCGCACATCGGGCCGCCGCCGTTTGAGATCGAGCATCACATAGCCGATGCGCTGGCCCGGCCCGTGATAGGTAAACTCCCCGCCCCGCCCGGTGTGGAAGACCGGAAAGCGGTCG
>JBOFFO010000532.1:0-4180 GCA_051648665.1 Beijerinckiaceae bacterium
CGCGGCAGGGGCGCTGGTGTTGGCCCCGGTTCTTCGTTTGGTTTGGGCTTGGGGCCGCCGGTGGGCGGGCGTGGCGTGGGAGCGGGCGCAGGCGGCCGGACAGGCGGGACGGGACGGGCCGGCGGCAAGGGCAGCGGTCGCAGGGGAGGCAGCGGCATCGGGCGGAAAAAAGGAGCGATGGGCGGCGCCAGCTGCGCATAAACGCCATTGAGCTGATAAGGGGCCGGATCCGCGTCCGACATCACCGCCCCGCCTCCACCGCCGCCCGCCGCTGCGCGTTGCACACTGCCCGGCACAGGGTCGGTATGCTCCGGCTCCTTGTAGGTTTTCGTGTCGCGGACGAACCGCGCCTCGCCGATGGTGTTCCGGTTGTTCATCCAGAACTTGTCCTGATGGCGGATGACATGGGAGCCTTCGGCGCGCACCTGCGCCGCATGCTCGATCGGCTCGCACTGGCCCGGCGTGGTGCCGGATTTAATGCCGCCGCCGGTGCCCTGCTCGTTGCCGTGGACATGCTGGGTTTTCGAGCGGAAAATCATCGCCCGCTGGCGGGTGAAATTCACGGAGTTGGCGAAATTCGTGTCGTGCCCCACCAGATCATGAATGTTGTAGGGCACCGGCACCATGACGTTGCCACGGGGCGTCAGGCACACATCCGGCACGAGCGACACGACGCGCGCCTTGTCCGTGTCGCGCAATCCCTCGCGCGGTTTTGCCGTTGTCCAGGGCGCGGGATAGCCAAGCTCGCCATTTTTTTCCGGAGGGATGCCGGTCAATCCTCCCGGAGCGGATGCCGGCGGCAGGCTCATGCGGCATTTTCCTCCGTCTGGCCCCACCGGCGGCCAGCGCCATCGACCGTGCGCAGCACGACGCGCAGGTCGTCATGCCCGTAGAGCGGCATGGCCTTGCGCCATGTCAGCACAGCCTGTGCTGCGCCACCGCTGCGCACATCGAAATGCACGCCATCGAGTGCCAGCGTCACATCCTGATGGCCGTCAGGCCAATGCACGCGCGCGCGCTGATAGCAGCCGGGGAGTTGGCCGAACAGCACGCGGAATTCCTCATGCAAATTGGCGAGCGCATAGCCTTCATGGCCGTTGAGATATGGCGTGACGACCATGTCAGGTGGCGCGCATTGCCAGAATTGCAGATCGAAATCCTCCGGCGGCATTGGGTGCCGGTGTGCCAGCCACGCCGCATCATAGGTGCCGGCATGTTTCAGCCGGGTCTGCCACGCCGGTGCGATGGGGCCGAAACCGGCCGGTGCAGGCAAATGGCGCCAGTCCGAAATTGGTTCGTGCGGCAATTCGATGCGTGGCGCTGGCACAGGCTGGGGCGTATCATCAGCAATGGGGCCGACAATGCCCATGCCGGCGGGATTATCGATGTGAACGGCTCCGTCGCCCGAAGGCAGCAACCCGCCGACGGCCAGCGTCCATGCGACTGGCGCAGATAAAAACGGCGCAGCTTCGCCGAGTTGCCACTGCCACTGGGCTTTCTTTCCGGGACGCCGCACGCCCTCATCCCGACGCTGCGGAATCCATTGCCTTGGGCCATGCACGGTGATCCGCTTCTCAAACCGCCCATCAATCCGCACGCCGCAATCAATACGGGTCACAGGCACACCATCCGGCGCATGCGCATGGGCGATAACAGTGACGTCCGTGCCAGGCTTGTGGGGAATAAAGTCGCTCTGCATCAGCAGGATCGGGCCGCCCGGCGTTTCCGCCACCACGTCCTCCCACGCAAACGGCGTTTGCTCCGGCGCCAGCGCCATCGGCCCGTCGGGCACCAGATCAAATGTGCCGCGCACCGCGATCACGCCATAGAGCGCGCCTGACGGATCCATCTGCCGGAAGGCTTCGGCCGCAAACGGCGTGAGATTGACGAGTTCCATGCGCGCGGCCGCTCAATTCAGATCAATCGGCTTGCCCTTGATCTGCACATGGTCGGTCGCGATGAAATTGAAGGTCTTGCCAAGTATGAGGACGGTTCCGTCTTTCTTCATCACAAATTTTGAATCACCAACCTCGATCACAAACTCCTCGCCGACAGCAATTTTCTTGAATTTGCCGACCTGCTCCAATGATGTCGCGCCGACATTCGTGACCTTGGCCACGCCGATCTGCTCGGTCCGGGCGATACCAACGGAGTCGGTTTTGAAACAGCCGACAATGGTGTTCATGATGCCCGGCAAATCAAACAGGCCGGACGCTGCATCGCCCATGCCGGTGCCGGATTGCGCCAGCGCCGTGCCCGCATCATCGCGCGGCGTCGGGCCATCGACAACGCCAGAGCGCGCACCGAGTCCACCGCCGCCGAAAAAGCCGAGCGCCGACCCCGCGAGCGTTCCCGCCACCACGCCCAGCCCGGCGCCGCCGCCCCCTGCAATCGAGCCTGCCTGCTGCAACAGGCCCGCAGTCATGGGCGCCAGCCCCGCCAGTTGGCCCATCAGCGCCAAGGCGCCACCGCCGGTGCCACCGACCGTGATATTCATGGAGCCGCCGACTTCGGTTTTCTGGTTGCCGCCAACTTCGAGTGAACGGTTGGAACCCACCGATGACACCTGATGCTTGTCCACCCGCTCAGTGTGGTTGTGACGCACGCGCGTGGTCTTGTCCTTCTGCGCATGCATGAACAGATTTTCGCCGCCGGTCTTGTCCTCGAAGCTGAGTTCATTGAAGCCCGGACTTTTGTGACTGTTGGAGCGCCAGACCATGCGTGTCTTGTTGGCCGGCAATTCATACGGCACCTTGTTGGTCTGCGGGTTCGGCAATGTGCCCACAATAATTGGCCGGTCCGGGTCGCCATCGGCATAGGCCACCATCACTTCCATGCCAATGCGCGGAATGATCTGCGCGCCCCAGGTTTGCGATCCCCAGACCTGACTGACGCGCAAACGGCATGATTTGTCGTTGTGCCGGTCCCAATAGAAATGCACGAGAATGCGGCCGTGATCGTCACAATCGATCTCTTCCCCCTCGGCGCCGACAACAAGGGCTGTCTGCAACGAATGGATCAGCGGTTTTTCCGTCACGAATGGCGCACGGAACGGGACATCGAGTTTCTGAAAAACATATTCACCTGTGTACGCCGGTTCCGTGCCTTCCCCGCGCCGGTCCGTGCGGTAAAGCTGCGGGCCGAATGCCATCGCCACGCGCACGGCCAGATAATCCGCATTCTCGCTGCTGCGGGGATGGCGTTCCAGCGCTACCTTTGCACCGGCGAACAGCGGCACTGCCACGCCACTGGCGGAGCGGCGCTTGTCCACCGCCTGTTCAGCCTCCAGCCTGATGCGGGCATAAAACTCGCCATCGGACTGTTTGACGTGCGGGCCGGGATAATCAAACACCTCAAGATCGGCATGCTTGTAGCGCGCGGATGCTTTCGCTGCGGCCTTCATCTGCGCATTGGGCGTCAGATGGTTGTAGTCGGTCAGCTCAACCTTGCCGCTGCGCAGCCCGCGCTGCTGTAACCAGACGGATATTGTCGCTTCGCGCTCGACCTCCTGCTGCTGTTGCAGAGGATTGAACACAACCTTGGCAAGGCCCGGCGCGGGCTGATGCGCCCCTGCGGCATCAGCAATAATCAGCGTGTGCTTCTGCTCAGTATGCTCAAAGAAATAATAGAGACCGTGCAGCTCCATCAGACGGCTGACAAAATTCAGGTCCGTCTCGCGATATTGCACGGTGTAATGCAGCTTCGGATAGGATTGCGTGGTCACGAAGCGGAAATCGGTGAAGCCGCGCCGCGTGAATGTCTCCCGAATGATGTCGACGACCGTTTTCTCGTGGTGGATACGGCAATCCGTGGTCTTGCCGAGGAGCCACAGCCACGGGCGCAAGGTCAGACGATAATGATGCAGATCATGCTCGGTGCGGTCCCAGCCGGCTTCGACCACAAGGCCGTGGAAAAAACGCTTGCCCAATGCGCCCGCATCGAGCGCCACATGCGCGGGCTGGCCGATCAGCGCATCCAGATCGAGTTCGCCGTTCTCGCTCACAGCCTCGATCTCGAAATCGAACAGTTCGGACAAGGCTTCATTGGCATTGATCTGCGCCAGACACAGCGCCGTCTTGCCAAGCGCCGTCGTTAGTTGCCCCTGACGGCCCGTCTGATCCAGCATCGAATTGCCCCAGCTTCAGTGCATGCACGCGTCCGCTGTCCAGCATGGCAGCGG
>JBOFFO010000533.1:0-4271 GCA_051648665.1 Beijerinckiaceae bacterium
GCATCGGCGATTTCAATCGCGGTGAACGTCATCGCGCCGGCAAGCAGCGCATAGGCCGGCCATTTGCCAAGGCGGGTCAGGGAACGAAGCATCGGTGTGTCGGCTCCAGTTGCGATGGCGAATCCTACCATCATCGGACATCGGGCGGAACAGGTGCCCGTCTGGTGGAGAATGTTGGGTGTTTCGCCGCACTTTGCAAGCGGAAGGATGCAGCGAACCTCGATCCTGCCAGTTCCCAATGAAAACAGTTTCCGGGTGCGGATCGCCGCCGCCCGTGCTAGATCACGCTGCGTTTTGACGGAATCGTCAAAACGCAGAAAACGTGATCGATTCAAGGACGAGAGCATGCTTTTTGCGATAAACCGGTTTCCACTTTATCGCAGCATGCTCTAGGCGCGGCCCATGCGCGAAGGCCTGATCCCCTCATCCGTCACCACTGTCCTGCGGCTCGACACCACCGGCAACGCGGCGAAAGCCATCACCGAACTGGCCGGCGAAATGTTCGATCCGGATGAGACTGGCGTCGCCAGTTTCGAGGATCAGCAAACCCAGCTCTGGCATACCGAAATTTACTTTTCCTCGCCGCCCGATGAAGAGGCTGTGCGTGACCTGATTGCGGCTGTGGCGGGTCCAGAGGCGGCTGCGCAGGCTGTGTTCAGCCAGCTCGGTGCGCGTGACTGGGTCCATGCCAGCCTTGATGGCCTGAAACCGGTCGAAGCGGGCCGCTTTCTCATCCACGGCAGCCACGACCGGGACACCGCGCGCCGCGACAATCACCGTATCCCCATCGAGATCGAGGCGGCGCTGGCCTTCGGAACCGGCCATCACGGCACCACCCACGGCTGCCTGGCCCGGCTCGACTGGCTCCTGAAGCGCCGTCGCCCGCGCCGGGTGCTCGATGTCGGGACCGGCACAGGGGTGCTGGCGATTGCCGCCGCCCGCGTGCTGCACCGCCCGATTGTCGCGTCCGACATCGATCCCGTCGCCATCGCCGTGGCGCGTGAGAATGCGCGCGCCAATCGCGCCGCCGCCAATGTGCGCTGGGCTGTGGCGCCCGGCCTGCGTCACCCGCTGATCGCGGCGCACGGACCTTATGATCTGATACTCGCGAACATTCTGGCCGAGCCGCTGAAGCGGCTGGCCGCTGGCCTCGCCCGCGCCCTGTCGCGCGACGGCGACCTTGTTCTTTCCGGCCTTCTCACCCGCGATGTGCCCGGCGTGCTGGCCGCCTACCGCATGCAAGGCGTTACCCTTGTCGCCGCGACAGAGCGCGAAGGCTGGGTGATGCTGCATATGAAAAAGGGCGGTGCAGGCTTCCGCCCGCGCCGCCCCTAATGTGTCCATGCGGGCTGTAACCCGCGTTGGCTTAGCCTTAGCTGTCGAAGCCGCCCATATATTTGCCGTTGAAGCCCTTCTGCATGGCGCGGGCGTCAGCCACCGCTTCAGCGAACAGGGTGATGCCGTTGACGATACGGCGGGGGAGCAAGCGGAAGAATGTCAGGATCATCGGATCCTCCTTTGAAGGTCGGAGAAAAGTGGATTTGAAAGCCGTCAGAACGGCAGCGCGTTGCGCTGGGCCAGCGCAGATTCAGCGCGGCCCGCGTAAAGGTCTTCCCGCATCGCGTGGTAGCGGGTGATTTCGCGCTCCGCCGCTTTCATCCGGCTTTCGATGATCGCAGCCTTGAGGCGCGAGAAGAATCCGGCCCGCTTGCGCGCTTCCGGTACAGCGATGGTGAGGTGTCCTGCGGCCAGCATTGTCGTAGCCATGACGGTAACCCTTTGCGAATGGAGTGATCGTTTCACTCTGAACTGACGCAAACATAAGAATGCTGCACTTGCGAAGGAAGATGCTGCGCCGCATATAATCCATGCAAAATACGCATGCTTAACAATTAGTCGACATATAAACCTGCAAATGACGCATAAGTGAACAGCTGTTAACGAACCTGCCGCGCAGCAGAACACTGTGCCGAAATCAGCGTCACAATCCGGCTTCGGCTTGGTTCAATGGCGCGAAGCGGGCATAGTCCTGCCGAAAAAATCCGCACCCCCGGCCACGCATGCCCCGCAAGACCTCCGCCTCTCCACCCGCGACCGCCCCGCAGCGTCACCCTGATCAGCTCACCCCCATCGAGGCGCAGGCGGAAATTGATGCCTTGGCCGAAGCGATTCGCGCCCACGATCGCGCCTATTATCAGGACGACGCGCCCACCGTTTCGGATGCCGCCTACGACGCGCTGCGCCAGCGCCTGACGGCCCTGGAGTCCGCTTTCCCGCACCTGCGCAAGGACTCAAGCCCGACGCACACGGTCGGTTCCGCCCCGGCTGAAAAATTCGCCAAGGTACGCCACGCCGTGCCGATGCTGTCGCTCGGCAACGCCTTCAGCCCGGACGATGTGGCGGAATTTGAACGCAGCATCCGCCGTTTCCTCGGCCTGCCGGCCGACGCAGCGCTGGCCTTCACCGCCGAACCGAAAATCGATGGCCTGTCCTGCGCGCTGCGCTACGAGAACGGTGTGCTGGTGCGCGCCGCCACGCGTGGCGATGGCGAGGTGGGCGAGGACGTCACCGCCAATGTCCGCACCATAAACGGCCGCGACGGCGCGGTGCCGCACCGGCTCCACGGCCCGGATATTCCCGCTGTGTGCGAAATTCGCGGCGAGATTTATCTCGGCCATGATGATTTCGCCGCGATCAATGCGCGGCAGGCCGCGCAGGGCGAGAAAATTTTCGCCAACCCGCGCAATGCCGCCGCCGGCTCCCTGCGCCAGCTCGATTCCGCCATCACTGCCGCACGGCCCTTGCGTTTTTTCGCCTATGCCTGGGGTGAGATGAGCGCGCTGCCGGCCGATACGCAGATCGGTATGATCGAAAAATTCCGGCAGTGGGGCCTGCCGGTCAATCCGCTCACCGTGCTGTGTGAGGACAGCGCTGCGCTGCTCGCCCATTACCGCGCCATCGAGGCGCAACGCGCGCTGCTGGGCTACGACATCGACGGCGTTGTCTATAAGGTCAACCGGCTCGACTGGCAGCAGCGCCTCGGCTTCGTGTCACGCGCGCCGCGCTGGGCCATCGCCCACAAATTCGCGGCAGAAAAAGCCACCACGGTGTTGGAGGCCATCGATATTCAGGTCGGGCGCACTGGCGCGCTGACGCCGGTGGCGAAATTGCGCCCGGTCACGGTCGGCGGCGTCGTGGTCTCCAACGCCACGCTGCACAATGCCGATGAGATCGCCCGGCTTGATGTGCGCGTGGGCGATACCGTCATCATCCAGCGCGCTGGCGATGTGATTCCGCAGGTGGTGTCCGTCGTCGCAGACAAACGGCCCGCCGGTGCAGCGCCTTTTGAATTTCCGCACCGCTGCCCCTGCCCGCTGCACACTGAGGTGATGCGCGAAACCACGGCGGCAGGCGAGGAAAGCGCCGTGCGCCGCTGCACCGGCGAATTTGCCTGCCCTTACCAGCAGACCGAGCATCTCAAGCATTTCGTCTCGCGCCGCGCCTTCGACATCGAGGGCCTTGGCGAAAAGCAGATCGAATTTTTCTTTGCTGACCCCGACCTGCCCATAAAATCGCCTGCCGATATTTTCACGCTCGCACGCCGCGACGCCGCGAACCTGAAAAAGCTGAAGGACAAGGAGGGCTTTGGCGAAACCTCCGTGCGCAAATTGTTCGAGGCCATCGAGGCGCGGCGCGTTGTGCCGCTGGACCGCATGATTTTTGGCCTTGGCATTCGCCATATCGGTGAAGGCACGGCCAAACAGCTCGCGCGTGCCTATGGATCATGGACCGCCTTCGCCGAGGCCTGCGCCCGCGTCGCCGCCGGCGATGCAGAGGCGCGCCACGAGATGGATGCGATCGACCAGATCGGCGATGCGGTGATCGACGCCATCGCCCATTATTTTGCTGAGGACCATAACCGCGCACTGGTCGAACGCCTTGTCGGCGAATTGGCAATCGAGGATGCGCAAGCCGCCCGCAGCGATTCCGCCGTCGCAGGAAAAACCGTCGTTTTCACCGGCTCACTCGAAAAAATGACCCGCGATGAAGCCAAAGCCATGGCTGAGCGGCTCGGCGCGAAGGTTGCCGGTTCGGTGTCGAAAAAAACCGACATCGTTGTCGCCGGCCCCGGCGCTGGCTCAAAACTGGCGAAGGCTGCGGAGTTAGGACTGACGGTGCTTGACGAGGATGGCTGGCTCGCGCTGGTCAAGGATGGGTAAAGGCCACGCCATAAATTCACCATACAACCGAAGCCATATCGTAAGCCTCAC
>JBOFFO010000534.1:0-2824 GCA_051648665.1 Beijerinckiaceae bacterium
CGCATGCGCGAGCTTGACGCCACCGCGCGAGACATAGGGGTGCGGCGCTTGCGCGTTAACATGCGCTTCATCGGCAATCATGTCCGATGGTTTCTTCACCAGAGCACCATTGGCGGTGACAAGGCCGGCGGCAATCGCCGCCTGCGCCCGCGCCCGGCTTTCAAACAGGCCGCGCGCCACCAACGCCATGTCAGCGCGCTGCTTCGTCATTCCGGCAGCGGGATGAATTCGGACTCGCCCGGCACGGTATCAAACCGGCCCTGCCGCCAATCGGCCTTGGCCTGATCGATGCGCTCCTTGCGGGAGGACACGAAATTCCACCAGATATGGCGCGGGCCATCCATCGCATCGCCACCAAGCAACATCAGGCGGGCATTGGAGGTGGCGAGAATGGAAATGCGGTCACCGGGCTTGAACACCAGCAACCGGCCAGCGCCGAAATTATCCCCGGCAATATCGATTTCGCCGGAGACAATATAAATGGCGCGCTCATCATGATCGGGGTCGAGCGGGAGCACTGCACCCGGAGCCAACACAGCCTCTGCATAAAAACACGCATGCGGGAAACGCGCCGGAGCGCGCGCGCCGTAGAGATCGCCCATGATCAGGCGCACGCGCTTGCCCTCGCCATCGATCACAGGCAGATCGCCACGCTGGATATGGACAAAGCCGGGATCGTTTTCCTCATGGCTCTGGGGCAGTGCCATCCAGCTCTGGATGCCGTGGAGATTTTTCAGTTGCGCGCGATGCTCATCGCCCGTGCGCTCGGAATGGACGATGCCGCGCCCGGCCGTCATCAGGTTCACATCGCCGGGCCGGATCGGCTGCACGACACCGAGCGAGTCTCGGTGCATGATCTCGCCATCGAACAAATAGGTTACAGTGGACAGGCCGATATGCGGATGCGGCCGCACATCAATACCGTGGCCGGCGCGAAATTCCGCAGGACCCATCTGGTCAAAGAAAATAAATGGCCCAACCATCTGGCGGTTGGCGGCAGGCAGCGCGCGGCGCACCGAAAATCCGCCGAGATCGCGCGCGCGTGGCACGATGACCTGATCGATGGCGTCACAGGCGAAGGCGTCGCCGGGCTTAGGATCGTCAGCGGGATGAAACGACATGGCAGTCTCCCTCACAAACTCTGCAGCGCGCCTTTTAACGTAGGGCGTCAACGGTCTGCGTCGAGCGGCTCCGTGCCGGTGGGCGTGCCGTCGCGCGCCAACGTGATTTTCTCGATGCGCATTTCCGCATCGCGCAACAATTTCTCACAATGCTTCTTCAACGCTTCGCCACGTTCATAGATGGCGATGGATTCTTCCAGCGGCACCTCGCCGCGTTCGAGTTTTCCGACGATGGCTTCAAGCTCCTTGAGCGCCATTTCAAACGGCATTTTCTCGATCGGGTTTTTATCTGCGGCCATGCTGATGCCCTCTTATGTCGTCGGCCAACGGCGGAGTTCGCCGACTTGCGCGCGGTGGCGCAGGAAATGATCGGCCAGCACGCAAGCGACCATCGCTTCGCCCACCGGCACGGCGCGGATGCCGACGCAAGGGTCATGCCGCCCCTTGGTGAAAATCTCCGCCGACTCGCCGCTGCGCGTCACGGTCTGGCGCGTCTGCAGAATTGATGAGGTCGGTTTCACGGCAAAGCGCGCGACAACCGGCTGACCCGTGGAAATGCCACCGAGAATGCCGCCGGCATGGTTGGAGGAAAAATGCGGCATGCCGTCGTTCGACGGGAACATTTCATCCGCATTGTCTTCGCCGCTCAGCGCCGCCGCCTCGAAGCCTGCGCCGATTTCCACGCCCTTGACCGCATTGATCGACATCAGCGCCATGGCGAGATCGGAATCGAGCTTCCCATAGACCGGCGCGCCAAGACCCGGCGGCACGCCTTCCGCCACAATCTCGATCACAGCACCGATGGAGGAACCGGATTTGCGGATGCCATCGAGATACCCTTCAAAAAATTCCGCCGCCTTTTTATCCGGGCAAAAGAACGGGTTGTTGCGCACCGCGTTCCAGTCCCAGTTATCGCGGTTGATCTTGTGCGGACCCATCTGCACCAGCGCGCCGCGCACGGTCACGCCGGGAATGATTTTGCGCGCAATCGCGCCTGCGGCCACGCGCGCCGCCGTCTCGCGCGCGGAGGACCGGCCACCGCCGCGATAATCGCGAATGCCATATTTGATGTCATAGGTGAAATCGGCATGGCCGGGACGGTATTTCGGCGCGATGTCGGAATAATCCTTGGAGCGCTGATCGACATTCTCGATCATCAGCGCAATCGGCGTTCCCGTGGTCACCGGCCCCTGCCCGTCGTCGAACACGCCGGACAGGATTTTCACCTGATCCGGTTCCTGCCGCTGGGTGGTGAAGCGGGACTGGCCGGGCTTGCGCCGGTCAAGGTCGGCCTGAATGTCGGCTTCGGTGAGCGGGATCAGCGGCGGGCAGCCATCGACCACGCAGCCCAAGGCCGGACCGTGGCTTTCGCCAAAGGAGGTAACGCGGAAGAGATGGCCAAAGCTGTTGTGCGACATGGAAGCGACCAGAGGAGATGCCTGCCTGTAACGGCCAGCCGCCGCCGGGTCAAAACCGTCGCGGCCCGCTCGCGATCATGTGCGAAATCGCACTTCGGCCCCGGACAGCCTTTGGCATGGTCCTCTCACGCCGGACGCCCACCCACCATCCCCCGGCACAGGAACAAGACCATGAACCGCATTCTCAAGTCCGCCACTCTTGCCGCCGCCACCCTTGCCGTGGCCGGCGTCGCCTCCCTCGCCACCACCACCGAAGCCGAAGCCCGCTGGCGTCACCGCGGCTGG
>JBOFFO010000535.1:0-2364 GCA_051648665.1 Beijerinckiaceae bacterium
CCGCCGGCGGACGGTGACCCCGCGCCCGGCCGCAGCGCCCGCCCCACGGCCTGTGGCGCAACCGGCGCCCCGCGCGGCACCGCCCCCGCCGGCAGCACCGGCAGGCGGGCCCCGCCCCGCCGTTCGCCTAACGATGTGACACACCACGTGCGCCTGCGCACTGCGCATTGGCCAGTACGGCAGCCACTCTGCATCGACATCCGAGTCAATTATAACGGTGCTGCCATGCTCCGCTTATGATCCTCTGGCTTAACCTTTGTGCCTGCATCTTCCCTTGCCCGGCGGCGCAAAACGGGCATGATGCAGCGCATCTTTTCTAACGTGTGTTTGATATGCCCTGGTACAATAAGGTTCATTGGAAAGAAGGGCTGTTTCTCCGGCCGCATCATTTCCAGCAGAACGATCGCTATCATGAACATCTGGTCGAAGCGCGGACGCGTTCGGTCACGCCCTATCCTTGGGGTTTTTCTGCGCTTGAGATAGACCAGGATCTCGCTGCGCAAGGGAAATTCGGCCTGCGCCGTGCCGCCGGAATATTGCCCGATGGCACGCCGTTTGATCTGCCGACCGATGCGCCGCTACCAGCGCCGATCGATATTCCTGCCAACGCCAGCAAGCAGATCGTCTGGCTGACGATGCCGATGGCGACGCCCAATTCGCGCGAGGTGGCGGAGCCGGGCGAGGAAAGCGCCAGCCGCTTCCTTGGCGCGGTCGAAACCTATGTGGATTCCACGGCTGCCCTGCGCATTGAAGAAGAAATTGATATCGCCAATCCGCGCCTCGCACTGGAATTGCGCAAGACGCCGAAGCCCGGCTTCACCAACATGGGCATCGCCCGGATTCTAGAAATCCGCGACAAATCCGTGCTGCTCGATAATGCCTATGTGCCGCCGGTGCTGATTTGCAGCTCGCATCCCGTCGTCGATGGCTGGACCGACCGCGTGATAGGCTGGGTCGATAACAAGGTTGGTGAACTGGCACGCTATGCAAGCGACCCGTCCGCTGGCGGCGGCCTGCAGAGCGTTGATTATCTCGTGCTGCAACTGCTCAACCGTTACGTGCCGATCCTCAAACATTTTCGGCAGTCGCGTTATCTGCACCCGGAGCGGCTTTATTGTGAATTGCTGATGTTTGTCGGTGAGCTTGCTACCTACACATCGCCCGAACGCAAGGCGCGCGACTACGGACCCTACGATCACGATAATCTGGAAGAAACTTTCCAACCGGTGCTGCGCGACATCCAGATGTTCCTGCATGCGAGCTTCGGCCGCCGCGCCCTGCGCCTTGATCTGATTCAGCGCGCCGCGAACGCCTATGTGTCGATGATCAAGGACCGGTCACTGTTCACCAACGCCAACCTGATCCTGGAGGTCAGCGCGCGCGTGCCGCTGACGCGCATCCAGGCGGAGGTGCCGCATCTGTTCAAGATCGGCCCCAACACGAAGATGGACGAGATCGTCAACGCCAACCTGCCCGGCATCGGGCTGGTGCATCTGCCGACAACGCCACCGCAAATCCGCGCCGTGGCCGACCATGTCTATTTCCTTCTCGACCGAAATTCGCCACTGTGGCCCATGTTCAGTTCTGCCGGCGCCATCGCCATGCATTTCTCGGACGATTGGCCGGACCTGCAGCTTGAACTCTGGGCCGTGCTGGGAGATCGCCGATGAGCGATCAGGGAGATCCGTTCGGGCGCAATGACAAGACCGTGCTGCGGCTGAACCCCGGCGGGCGTCGCGCGCCTGCCTCGCCGCCGCAGGCGCCCTCGCCTCCCTATCAGCCGCCGCCGCCACCGCCGCCTTACCAGCCCCCGGCCTATCAGCCGCCGCCGCAGGATTATCCGCCGCCCAATCCGGCCTACCCGCCGCAGGCCGCGCCGCCCTATCCCGGCCAGCAGCCCCCTGCCTATGGCCAGCCCTCCCCGCCCCCCTACAGCCAGCCGGCCTTTGGCGGGCAGCAGGATGCGTGGATGAACACGCCGCCGCCGCCACCGCCACAGGCGCCGGACCAGATGCGCGACCGCGCGCTGATCCTGAAGCGCGATGTGCCCGTGGCCGCGAACGCCAATTTGCTGCTGGAAGCCGCGGGCCCGGTGCTGCTGCTGCTGGGGAGGCTGCGCACCTCGCTGATGAGTGCGAATTTTGCCAACCTCATGGATCAGGTGGCGGACGCGATCGAGGAATTTGACAAGACCATGCGCGCGGAAAGTTTTCCGCCGGCGCAGGCTGATGACGCCAAGTATATCCTGTGCGCCACCTGCGACGATATTGTGCAGAACATACCCAGCGAGCAGCGGCATGTGTGGACCCGCTACTCGATGCTGACCCGTTTTTTTGGCGAGCGTGTCGGCGGCGTGCGGTTTTT
>JBOFFO010000536.1:0-2318 GCA_051648665.1 Beijerinckiaceae bacterium
GGATAGGTCGGATCAGCCTCGATTTTCCGGCGCAGACGGTTAATCTGCACATCGATTGTGCGTTCATTGGCGGCATTCCCGCCGGACAGCGTTTCGCGCGGCACATTCTCCCCACGCGCTTTGGCGAGAATCACCAGAATATCCCGCTCACGTTCCGTGACATGGATTGCTTCCTCGCCACGGCGCAATTCACCGCGATCAAGACGGAATGTGAATGCGCCGAACCGCACCAGTTCAACCGGCGGTTCGGCCGCAGCCGTATTTGCGGTAGGTGCCGCGCGCTTCAGAATGGCGGAAATGCGCAGGATCAGTTCGCGCGGCTCGAACGGCTTGGTGAGATAATCGTCAGCTCCGATCTCAAGACCCCGGATACGATCCTGCGCATCGGCGCGTGCCGTGAGCATCAGCACTGGAACGTCATTTACTGCCGCGCGCAGTTTGCCAACAAAATCAAACCCAGACATATGCGGCATCATGACATCGGCAACGACCAGATCGAATTCCAGATGCGCGAGACGCTCCAGCGCCGCCAGTGCATCGGCGGCAGCGGTCACACGATAACCGGCATCGCCCAGAAAACGGACGAGCAATTCGCGCAACCGCCGGTCGTCATCGACGATGAGAATATGCGGCGCATCATCCCCCGGTATCACGCGCGGCCGCGCAGCGTTCATGCCGATGTCTCCCCGCCATCCGGATTGCGTTCGCCGCGTAGAAGCGGCGCCTGCTGGCGCGCACCGGCATCCATCATGCCGCGCAGGAAAGCGGCGATCTCCGATGCAGCCCCATCCGGCGCGCTCGCCAAGGCCGCGCGAATGCGGCGATCCTGCAAAGCGGCCAGTTCCCGCGCCAGAGCCTTGCCTTTGGCGCTTGCAAACAACAGCCGCTGCCGCCGGTCGCTCACACCCTCTTGCTGCTCGATATAACCGGATCCGATCAGTTCCTTCAGCACACGGTTCAGACTCTGCTTGGTGATGCGCAAAATATCGAGCAACTCCTGAACGTTTAGCCCCGGCCGGCGATGCACAAAATGCAGCACGCGGTGATGGGCGCGGCCAAAACCATCCCGCGCCAGCACGCGGTCCGGTTCGCTGACGAAGTCTCGATAGGCGAAGAAAAACAGCTCGATCAGTTCAAACAGCGGTTCGCCATCCGCCGCCAGACCTGCCTGCGAGGATGGCTGGCCGGCCGGGCGAGGCTCTACCCGTTTCATGCCGCTTTCCGCCATGCGATATCCTTTGCCTTTGCTCTACCGATGCCTGTGCGGTGGCGGCTGGCCCGGTCACCTCACCGATAGCGCTTGCTTGCGCTATCAATCTGGACACCGCCGCGACAGCAATTACGTCAGCCTTGTTGACATATCTGCGAGTGATTGTTACCCGTCAAGCCGCAATTGTGAAATGATCGTTCGCCAAACAGGCGTTCGGCAGCAGGTCTGGAGGAAAATTCATGTCCATTGTCCCGTTCGACAAGCGTGATGGGTTTATCTGGATGAACGGTGAACTGGTCGCCTGGGGCGATGCACGCATCCATGTGCTGACCCATGGGCTGCATTATGGCTCCTGCGTGTTTGAGGGCGAGCGCGCCTATGGCGGCGTGATCTTCAAATCCACGGAGCATTCTGAGCGCTTCCGCAAATCAGCGGAAATCCTCGATTTTGAACTCCCCTACTCCGTGGCCGAACTTGATGCGGCCAAGGCGCTGGTGCTCGAAAAGAACAATTTGAAAGACGCCTATGTGCGCCCTGTGGCGTGGCGCGGTTCGGAAATGATGGCGGTGGCCGCCCAGCACAACAAAATCCATGTCGCCATTGCAGTGTGGGACTGGCCGAGCATGTTCGACCCGGCCACGAAAATGAAGGGCATCAAGCTCGATATTGCGGAATACCGCCGTCCTGATCCTGCCTGTGCCCCGGTTCATTCCAAGGCGGCTGGCCTTTACATGATCTGCACGATCTCCAAACACAAGGCGGAGAAAAAAGGCTGCGCGGATGCGCTGATGTATGATTGGCAGGGCCGCGTGGCGGAATGCACAGGCGCCAACATCTTCTTCACGCGCGATGGTGCGGTGCATACGCCGATCGCGGACTGCTTTCTGAACGGCATCACGCGCCAGACGGTGATCCAGCTCGCCAAGGCGCGCGGCATGGAGGTGGTTGAGCGCCGGATCATGCCGGACGAACTGTCTTCCTTTAATGAGTGCTTCATTGTCGGAACCGCAGCCGAAGTGACGCCGGTCGCCGAAATTGGCCCACATAAATATACGCCGGGTAATATCTCACGCACGATGATTGAGGATTACGCGGCAGCGGTGACACC